>JBMSWZ010000040.1:0-8283 GCA_049425105.1 Cephaloticoccus sp. | reverse complement strand
GGAGCTGGATCGAAGCAAAATTCCAGGTTGTTTCTTACAGCCTGATGCCAAAGCCCCTGGGGTCAGCACCGGCGCCATAGCTTGAACAAAGCTGACGCCAACGTCATCGATGGATCCCGTTGCTCTGGTGTTGGGATTGATTGGCGGCCTGATCGCCGTTGTTCTGGCGATCGCGATCCGGCAGTTGCTCCGCCGGAAGGTCAGGACAGCCTCAGCGCACACGGAAGCCCGGTCGGTAATCGAAAGCTGGCCAGCTGAGCACTCCAGGTCTGTCGCACCGCCACCGCCACCGGCGCTGGATCTCCAACCGTCGCCAGCGCCGGCAGCGCCGGCACGCGCTTCACCACCATCAGCACCACGAGCAGCGGAGGCACCAAGAGCCAGGGGCTGATGTGAAATCCGCCGGCGATGCCGTCACCGATGGCCTGCACGGCGTCGAGGTGGACGTTGCCGCCATAGCGAAAGCCCACCGCCAAATAGAGCAGCAGCGCCACGACGAAACTCGGCGCCGTCGTGTAAGCCATGTGGCGCACATGTTCGAACAGCTCCGAGCCCGACACGGCCGGCGCCAGGTTCGTCGTGTCGGACAGCGGCGACATCTTGTCGCCGAAATACGCCCCCGAAATGATCGCCCCCGCCACCATCGGCAGCGGCACGCCCAGCGCGCCGCCAATCCCGACCAACGCGATCCCCACGGTGCCTGCCGTGGTCCACGAACTCCCCGTCGCCAGCGCCACGATCGCGCAGATCAAACAGGCCGCGAACAGGAACACGTGTGGCGAGAGCAGCTTCAGGCCGAAGACAATCATCATCGGCACCACGCCCGCCGCGATCCACACGCCGATCAGCACGCCCACCACGAGCAGGATCAGGACCGCGCCGAGCGACAGCATGATGCCCTCGGCAAACCCCTGCTCCACTTCGCGCCACTTCCAGCCCAGCCGCAGGCTCATGCCCGCGGCTACCATGGTCGCGCCGACCAGCGGGATGTGCACCGGGATCGACGCCTGCAGCACGTTGCCGAGATACGGGATGCCCGCCAGCAGTTGCAGCAACGGCGTGATCACCGGGAGCGCCGGCAGGTCGTCAACGTTGATCACGGCTCCCGCGAGGAACACCACCAGGCTGACCACGGGCACCAGCGACTCAAACAAGGTGGGCGGACGCGTCGTCGAAGGAGGGGCCGGGTTCATGAGTCACGCGCCGCGCGCGTCGGGCCGGAAGCGAAGACCAGCGCGTTGTGTCATAGCAAACCGAAAACCGCCCAATTGGGATTTGCCCGCCCGGGCATTCGCCGTCTTGCTGGCGTCCCATGGCTAAAGCACAAGAAGCGTGGGGATCACGTCTGGGTGTTATTCTGGCGGTGGCGGGCAGCGCCGTGGGCCTGGGGAACTTCCTGCGGTTCCCGGGACTCGCGGCCCAGTATGGCGGCGGGGCGTTCATGATCGCCTACTTCGTCTCGCTGCTGCTCATCGGCATCCCGATATGCTGGGTCGAATGGACGCTCGGGCGCTTCGGCGGCCGCGCCGGCTATCACTCCACCCCGGGCATCTTCCAGGTGCTGCTCGACAAGCCGTGGGCTAAATACCTCGGCGTGATCGGCTTCATCGTGCCGGTCTGCATCTACATGTATTACGTTTACATCGAGGCGTGGTGCCTAGGCTATGCGCTCAACGCCTTCACCGGCAAGATGAGCATGGCGGGGATGGACTACGGCGCGTTCTTCGGACGCTTTACCGGCGCGAGCTCGGACGGCGTGGCGCTCCACTTCGGCCTCGGTGACGTCGGCATCTTCGTGCTGATCGTCTACGTGCTGAACTTTTACTTCATCTACCGCGGCATCTCCAAGGGCATCGAGGCGGTCTGCAAGTTCGCCATGCCCGCCCTCATCGTCATCGCGATCATCATCCTCATCCGCGTGCTCACGCTGGGCACCCCCGATCCGCTCAAGCCCGACCAGAACGTCATCGCCGGCCTCGGTTACCTGTGGAATCCCGGCGACATCGCCACGGGCCTGCGCAATCCGCAGCTCTGGCTCGCCGCGGCCGGCCAGATCTTCTTTTCCCTGTCGGTCGGCTTCGGCGTGATCATCACCTACGCCAGCTACCTGCGCCGCAATGACGACGTCGTGCTGAGCGGCCTGACCGCCTCCGCCGCCAACGAGTTCTGCGAAGTGGGCCTCGGCGGCCTCATCACGGTGCCCGCGGCCTTCATCTTCCTCGGCGCGGCCGGCATCGTCGGCCAGGGCACCTTCGGCCTGGGCTTCACCGTGCTGCCGCAGGTCTTCGCCCACATGCCGGGCGGCCAGATCTTCGCCTCGATCTTCTTCCTGCTGCTGTTTCTCGCCGCCATCACCAGTTCGCTCTCCATGCTCCAGCCAGGCATCGCGTTCCTCGAGGAGGGCCTGCACATCAACCGCAAGCAGTCCGTCGCCCTGCTGGGCTTCGTGACCGCCGTCGGCACGATGTTCATCTGGTATTTCTCCAAGGACCTGAAGGCGCTCGACACGATCGATTTCTGGGTCGGCACCGTGATGCTGTTCATCCAGGCCACGATCCTCGTGATCATCTTTGGCTGGGGCCTCGGCATCAAGAAGGGTTGGGAAATCGCCCACGAGGGCGCGGAGATGCGAATCCCGCACGTGTTCAAGTTTATCATCAAGTATGTCACGCCGGCTTTCCTGATCATCGTCTTCCTCCTGTTCCTGATGCAGAATGTCTTCGGGTGGAACTACTCGTTCAGCGACCCGCAGTTCAATCCGACCGGCTACGTGCGCGACCACATCGGCGGCACCGCCGCCGACGGCACGCACCTGCCCGCCAGCCCGGTCGCCCGCCTGAGCGTCGGCTGGATCCTGATCATGACCGCCTTCACCCTCTTCCTCGTCAACATCGCCGGCAAGAACTGGGACCGGCAGAACCAAAACTAAGGACCCGCCATGACTACCGGAGGTTGGATCAACATGCTGCTCTCGGTCGGCTTCGTCACGACCCTCTTCATCTTCTGCATCCTGCGCGTGCTCCGCGGCCCGCGCGGCGAGGACCGCCATCTCGCCCACGTCGAGCCCATCGAGGAAGACGAGACCGACCAGCGATGACGCGGCGTCTCGTCAGTCTCCTCGTCGGCCTCGGCCTCGGGCTCGCCCCCGCGGCCGCCGCCGGTGAGGACCTGTTGGAACAGGCCCGCCAAGACGCCCCGGGCGAACTTCAGTTGCACGTCATCAAGACCAAGGGCCGGCTCACCGACTTCATCGCCAAGGTCCGTCACGTGGAAAAAGTCTCCGGCTGGCGCCAGATTCGGGTCACCGGCGACGCCGCCTACGCCGCGTGGGACAACCTGCGCAAAGACTACGTCTGGGACGGCGGCAAGTTCGAGGTGCTGTTCGAGATCGTTGACGCCAACCGGCTCGAGCTCGACAGCGTGACCTTTGCCGGACGCACGTCCGGGCCGGACGAATGAGTGGGGACGCCTGGCGCTTTGTCCACGTCACGGACATCCACCTCGGTTCGCCGGATTCCTACCGGTTCAACCCGGCCTTCGGCGAGAACTGGACAACCGCCGCCGCGCAGATCCGCGCCTTGGCGCCGGACTTCGTCCTCGTCGGCGGCGACATCACCCGCGACGGCAACCTGAACCCCTTTGAGTTTGCCCGCAGCCGCGAGTCGCTCGATGCGCTCGGGGTCCCCTGGCACTGCGTGCCCGGCAACATGGACACCGGCAACAAGCACACCGACCGTCAGGGCGCGCGCGACGACCGCGACGACGTCGCGTGCAACGTCACCACTGCGCAGCTCGAGGCCTACCGCGACGGCGTCGGCCCGCTCACGTGGAGCTTCGTGCACCGCGGCGTGCGCTTCAGCGGCTGTTACGAAATCATTCAAGGCACCCCACTGCCCGCCGCCGCCGAGCTCGATACCTGGCTCGCGTCGCTCGCCGACCTGCCCCCCGCCCGGGCGCACGTGATGCTTAATCATTACCCGTTGTTCACGGACACGCCCGATGATCCCCCGCGCGACATCACGGATGCCGTCGGCTACCTCGACTGGTATTTTTCCGCCGACCCCGACCAGCGTCGTCACCTGACCGCCGTCTACCGCGCGGCGGGCGTCACCCACGTCCTTTCCGGTCACATCCATTGCCGCCGCCCGCCCCTGGTCTTCGACGGCCTCACCTACTGCTTTGGTGCCTCCACCGCCTTCGCCCAATGGCCCGACCGCTGGCCCGACGGCGACGCGCGCCTCGGCTTTCAGGTCTTCACCGTCACGCCCGCCGGGATCGACTACGCCTTCGAGCCGCTCGCTCGGGTTTCCACCCGCACCGACGGCTGGGGCCCCGGCGGCCACCCCAAGCCCGCCGCCCGCCGCCGTTGAGCGCCGGGTTTTTCGGGCGGACCGGCACTTGATTTTTCCGGGGAGCCGGTAAGAATTGGACCCTTTTTCAAAACCCATTGCCATGACCCAACCCACCGCCACTCCGCAAAAATTCGAGTTCCAAGCCGAGATCAAGCAACTGCTCGATATCGTCATCCACTCGCTCTACACGGAGAAGGAAATCTTCATCCGTGAGCTGGTGTCCAACGCGTCCGACGCACTCGAGAAACTGCGCCACGTGCAGCTGACGGAGAAAGAGATCTTCGACGACAAGCTCGACCTCGAGATCAACGTCACCACCGACGACAAGGCCAAGACCGTCACGATCCAGGACTTCGGCATCGGCATGACCCGCGCCGAGTTGATCGAGAACCTCGGCACCATCGCCCACTCCGGCTCCAAGGCCTTCCTCAAGGCCCTGAGCGAGGGCGGCGCGAAGAACAGCAATCTCATCGGCCAGTTCGGCGTCGGCTTCTACTCCGCCTTCATGGCCGCCAAGTCCGTCAAGGTCTACTCCCGGTCGTGGCGCGCCGACGAATCCGGCCACGTCTGGACGAGCGACGGCTCCGGCAGCTACGAGATCGAGCCCAGCGAGGGCGAGCGCCGCGGCACCAAGATCGTCATCGAGCTCAAGGACGACGCCGGCGACTTCGCCACCGACTGGAAGGTGAAGGAGATCCTCGAGCGTTACAGCGCATTCGTGTCGTTCCCGATCAATCTGAACGGCAAGCGCGTCAACACCATCCAGGCCCTCTGGCTGCGCTCGAAGAACGAGATCAAGGACGAGGAATACACCGAGTTCTACAAATTCCAGGCCCACGCCCATGACGACCCGCGCCTGCGCCTGCACTTCTCCGCCGACGCCCCGCTGGCGATCAACGCCCTCCTTTTCGTCCCGCAGGAAAACACCGAAAAATTCGGCTTCGCCCGCCTCGAGCCTAGCGTCGCGCTCTACTGCCGCAAGGTCCTGATCGACGCCCGCCCCAAGGACCTCCTGCCCGAGTGGCTGCGTTTCCTCAAGGGCGTCGTCGACAGCGAAGACCTGCCGCTGAACATCTCGCGCGATACGATGCAGGACAAGGCCCTCATCGAGAAGCTGAACAAGGTCATCACGAAGCGCTTCCTCAAGTTCCTCGAGGAGGAGGCCAAGAACCGCGCCGAGGGCTACGACAAGTTTTACGGCGAGTTCGGTCTGTTCCTGAAGGAGGGCGCCGCCACCGACTTCGCCCACAAGGACCAGCTCGTGAAGCTCCTCCGCTTCGAGTCCTCGCTCACCGAGAAGGGCAAGACCACGTCGCTCGCCGACTACGTCTCGCGCATGTCTTCGGAGCAAAAGGAAATCTATTACCTCATCGGCCCGAACCGCGCCGCCATCGAGAGCGGCCCCTACCTCGAAGGCTTCAAGGCCCGCAACCTCGAGGTCCTGTTCTGCTACGAGTCGGTCGACGAATACGTCATGACCAACGTCCGCGAGTTCGACGGCAAGAAGCTCCTCGCCGCGGATCACGCCGACGTGAAGCTCGCCGACCTGCCCCAGCCCGAGGGCGGCCTGTCGCAGGACCAGGCCAAGGACCTCGCGAAGTGGCTCAAGGACACGCTCGGTGACCGCGTGGCCGAGGTCGCGCCCAGCGACCGCCTCGTGGACTCGCCCGTGCTCGCGGTTAACGCCGACAAGTTCATGTCGCCCCACATGCGCCGCATGATGAAGGCCATGAACCGCGACGAGGCCGCCGCGCCCGCTAAGGTTAACCTCGAGATCAACCCGCGCCACGCCGTCGTCCAGCGTCTGCACGAGCTGCAGTCCGGTTCGCCGGACAAGGCCAAGCTCGTCGCCGAGCAGCTGCTCGACAACGCCCTGATCAGCGCCGGCCTGCTCGACGACGCCACCGCCATGGTCGCGCGCCTCAACAAGCTGCTCGAAAGCGTCTGAGCCGAATGGCTTTTTCGTGTCCGCGCCACGCGACCCGACGACGCCGGTCGCAACGTGCTTTTGCGTTGGCGACCCGGGGCCGCGACGCCAGAATCCAGGCATGTCCCTGATTTCCATCAACCCCGCGACGGGGCAGCGCATTCACATCTACGGTTCGCACAGTTCCGTGCAGCTGGAGGCGGCGCTCAAGCAGGCGCACGCGGCCTTCCTCGGCTGGCGCGAACTTTCCCCGGCCACCCGGGCCAAGCACCTCCGCGGCGGCGACGGTCATCTCCAGCGGCGTGCCGATCGACTTCATTCCGTGGGACATCGGTTACACCTGCACGGTGTCCACCGCCCAACTGGACCGCCTGTTTGCGTCGCGCACGCCGACCGGTCGCCTGTTGACCCGCGCCGTGAAGCTCTGGCGCAAGGCCAAGCCGGCGCTGCATCATTTGCCGCGACTTTTCGACCCCATGGCCGTCGCCGTCCTCCTGCACCCCGAGTGGTTCGAGTGGCGCCGCGGCCGGGTAACCGTGGATTTCGCCCCGGCCGCCTTTGCCCGGACTCAATTCCAGGCCGATCCGCGCGGACCGCACCGGGTCGCCTGGGCGGTCAAGAAGAGCCTCGCCGTCCGCAAGGTCTGGGAGCGCATCCTCGCGCTGTGATCCGGCCGCGAGCGCGGCAAATTGTTACGATTTGCCGCGCGGCCAATAATATCTGGCGCAGCCCGGGCCGTGGCGTAGCCTTGGGCGTTTGTCTATGGCCAAGAAGAGTTCCCGTCGCAAATCGCCGTCCCCCGCCCCGGCGGCATCCGCCCCGCCTGAAGCGCGCACGGCCTATTTCAACCGGGAACTTTCGTGGCTGGCCTTCAACCGCCGCGTGCTGGAGCAGGCCCAGAGCGACCGGCATCCGCTGCTCGAGCGCGTGCGCTTTCTCGCGATCGTCAGCTCCAACCTCGACGAATTCTTTGAGATCCGCGTCGCCGGCCTGATCCAGCAGGTCGACTCCGGCGTGAGGGAGTCGAGCATCGACGGCCTCGCCGCCCGCGAGCAATTGCGCCGCATCCACTCCGTCGTGGCCTCCTTGGTCGAGGACCAATACCGCTGCTGGCACGACCAGATCGTCCCGGCGCTGGCGGAGGAAAACATCCTCATCCGCTCCAGCAGCGACCTCACGCCGGCGGAACTCGCGTGGGTGAACACCTATTTCCGCGAACAGGTCTACCCGGTGCTCACGCCGCTGGCGCTGGACCAGTCGCATCCGTTCCCGCAGCTCGGCAACAAGACCCTCAACGTCGCCGTCTCGCTCGACGACCTCAACACGCCCGAGGAGGAAAAGCTCGTCGCGATCCTCCCGGTGCCGCGCATCCTCCCCCGCCTCGTCGCCATCGCCCCCAGCCGCACGGGGCCGCAGCGGTTCATCTTCCTGAGCGACATCATCAAGCTCTGCGCCGGTGAGTTGTTCGGCGGCTACAAGATCCTCGGCGCGTTCTCCTTCCGCGTCACCCGCAACAGCGACCTCTACATCGACGAGGAAGAAGCGGAAAACCTTCTCAAGAAAATCGAGGAGGAGCTGCGCAACCTGCGCCGCGGCGCCGCCGTGCGCCTCGAGATCGACGAGGGCGTGCACGACCACATCTTCGAGACGTTGTGCGACCACCTGGAGCTGTCGCAGGAATACGTCTTCCGCCTCAACGGGCCGATCAACCTTCTCCGGCTCTCCGCGCTCGCCGACCTCGACCGGCCCGACCTGAAGTATCCGCCGTTCACGCCGGTGCAGGCGTCGCCCCTGCGCGAGTCCGCCCACGTCTTCGACACCATCCGCCATTCGGACGTGCTGTTGCACCACCCCTACGATTCGTTCGCCCCCGTGGTGGAATTCGTCGAGCACGCCGCGCGCGACGCCGTGGCGGCGACCGACGCTCGGCGCGTCGTGCTGCTCTCGCCGGCCTGCGCCTCCTTCGACCAGTTCAGGGACTTCGAGGCCCGCGGCGCGGCCGAC
>JBMSWZ010000039.1:0-8334 GCA_049425105.1 Cephaloticoccus sp. | reverse complement strand
CGAGAGGTAGACCGGCAGAAAACCTTCACAGGGCGACAGCGTGAGCATCAGGAACCGGCCGCTGATCGCGGCCCAGTCGCCCGCGGCCCGCGCCAGGCGGCTGTCCTTCAACTCGTGTTCCCAGTGGCTGCCATGCCCGGGTTCCTCGCCGCAATGCTCGTCGGCGTGATGATGACTCCCCGGCATCGCGTGGTGGCAGATGCCCGCCCCGCGCGCCTGGCGCCAGAGAAAATACGCTCCAATCAAGATCAGGACCGCCCCCGCGATCGGTCCGAACGCGTGGCCAATTTCCTCATCGAGTTGAAACCCGAACCAGGCGATCGCCAGGCCCAACAGGCTGGTCAGCGCCACGTGCCCCAGCCCCGCGAACAGCGCCACGCCGATCGTCTTCGCCCGGCTCCAGCCGCGCGCCCGCGACACCAGCACGAACGGCAGCCAGTGGGTCGGGATCGCGGCGTGGAAAAAAGCCACGGTAAAGCCCGTCAAGGCGATGGTGGTCAGCAGGGTCGAATTCATGCGGGGGACGGGCGAACCGCCTACAAAGCCGCACTCTAGCAAAGCCGTCAACCCCCTCGAATTACGCAGGATGCACCCCCGCAGCACCGCGGCTTCTTTTGCCGCCGAACCGGGCAAATAGGTTTTTCAACCCCGCGCAAGTGTGCTTCCTTCCGGGCTCCATGACCGTCGACTCCGCCGCCGTCCGCACCTACCTGCTCGACCTGCAGGCGCGCATTTGTGCGGAACTGGCCGAGGAGGACGGCGGCGCGGAGTTCACCCGCGACGAATGGACGCGCCCCGAGGGCGGCGGCGGCCTGTCGCGCATCCTCGCCGAGGGCGCCGTGTTTGAGAAGGCCGGCGTGGCCTTTTCCCACGTCCAAGGCACCAAGCTGCCTCCTTCCGCCACCGCGCATCGCCCCGGGCTCGCGGGCCAACCGTGGGAAGCCATGGGGGTGTCGCTCGTGATCCACCCACGCAACCCGCACGTGCCCACCAGTCACGCCAACGTCCGTTTCTTCACCACGCGCGGCGCAGGCGAGCCGGTCTGGTGGTTTGGCGGCGGTTTCGACCTCACGCCTTACTACGGCTACGCCGAGGACTGCGTGCACTGGCACCGCACCGCGCGGGAAGCCGTCGCGCCCTTCGGTCCCGAATTGCACCCGCGATTCAAGCAGTGGTGCGACGAGTATTTTTTCCTGAAACACCGCCAGGAGGCGCGCGGCGTCGGCGGCTTGTTCTTCGACGACTTCAACGAACTCGGCTTTGACCAAAGCTTCGCGTTGCTGCGCCGCGTGGGCGACGCCTACCTGCCCGCCTACCGTCCGATCGTCGCGCGCCGCAAGGCCACGCCGGCCAACGACTGCGAGCGCCAGTTTCAACTCTACCGGCGCGGTCGTTACGTCGAGTTCAACCTCGTCTGGGACCGCGGCACGCTCTTCGGTTTGCAGAGCGGCGGGCGCACCGAATCCATCTTGATGAGCCTGCCGCCCCTGGTGCGCTGGGACTACGGCTGGACGCCGGAACCCGGTTCGCGCGAGGCCGAACTTTACGAGAAATTTCTCCCGGCTCGCGACTGGCTCGCCGACACCCCATGACATCCCGCGAACGCTTCCTCGCCGCCTGCGCCTGTGCACCGCTTGACCGCCCGCCCCTTTGGGTCATGCGCCAAGCCGGCCGTTACCTGCCCGAATACCGCGAGCTCAAGGCCCGTTCGTCGTTCCTCGAGATGGTGCGCACGCCGGAGCTGGCCCTGGAGGTCACGCTGCAACCGCTGCGCCGGTTTCCCGGCATTGATGCGGCGATTCTTTTCTCCGACATCCTCGTGATTCCGGAGGCGCTCGGCCAAGCCTACGCGTTTCGCGACACCGGCGGCATTGAGATGGCCTACCGCATTGAAACCCGCGCCCAGGTCGATGCCTTGGCCGGCCCGGACGCCATCGCCGAGCGGCTCGACTACGTGCCGGCGGCACTGCGGCTGATTCGCGGCGAACTGGCCGAGTCGAAAGCCGTGTTGGGTTTCGGCGGCTCTCCCTGGACCCTGGCCACCTACATGGTCGAGGGCGGCAGTTCCGAGGATTTTGAACGCATCAAGCTGCTGTTCTACACCGACCGCGCGCTCTTCGACGCCCTGCTGGAGAAGCTCACCACCGCGCTGATTACCTACTTCAAACTGCAGATAGCCGCCGGCGCCGACGCCATTCAGATCTTCGACTCGTGGGGCGGCATCATCGCCGGACCCGACTACGAGGCGGCTTCGCTGCAGTGGATTCGGCGCATCGTCGCGGCGCTACCGGAAGACTTCCCTATCATCCTCTACGCCAAGGGCACTGCGGCGCATCTGACTGACCAAGCCTTTACCGGCGTGCGCGTCATCAGCATCGACTGGACGGCGGACCTCGCCATCGCCCGCCAGAATCTCCCCGCCAACGTCGCCGTGCAGGGCAATTTGGACCCCATCCTGATGCAGACCACGCCGGCTATCGTCGCCCGCGAGGCCGGGCGCCTGCTCGAATCCATGCGGGAACTCGACGGCCACATCTTCAACCTCGGGCACGGCATCACGCCGCGCGCCAAAATCGAGTGCATGCAGGCCCTCATGGACACCGTCACCGGTTGGAAATAACCCGCGCATGAGCAGCCCGGCCCCCAGCATCGCCGTTCTCGGCGCCGGCATCACGGGACTCACCGCGGCGCACCGGCTCGCGGCGCAAGGCCAGCGCGTGACGGTGTTCGAGCAGGCCGACCGCCCCGGCGGCGTGATCGGCAGCGAGGCCGTTGACGGCTGGTTGATTGAACACGGACCCAATTCGCTCCTCGCCAACGAACCCGCCCTCGCCGCCCTCCTCGACGAACTGAATCTCGGCGACGAAGTCCGCCCGGCGAACCCGACCGCGCGCAAACGCTTCATCGTGCGCGACGGACGCCCCGTCGCCGCACCGATGTCACCGTTGAGCCTGCTCGGCACCCCACTGTTTTCGATCGGCGCCAAGTGCCGGCTGTTACGTGAACTCTTCCAGAAACCCCGTCAGCGCGAAAGCGATGTCAGCCTGGCCGCATTGATCGCCGGGCACTTCGGCCCGGAGTTCGTCAACTACGCGTTGAACCCCTTCGTGAGCGGCGTCTATGCCGGCGATCCGGAGCAACTCTCCGCCCAATATGCGTTCCCCGCGTTGTGGCGGCACGAGCAGACGTGCGGATCGATCATTCGCGGTTTTCTCGCCGACGCCAAGGCTCGCCGAGCCCGCGGCGAGGCGCGCGGAGGCATTATTTCCTTTCGTCACGGCCTGCAGACCTTGACCGACGCACTTGCGCGCTCGCTGCCCACCGTCGCCCTGCGCCTCAACACCACGGTCGAAGCCATCGCACCCGATTCCCGCTGGACCGTGCGCACGCGCGCCAACGGCGAAACGCATTCGGAATCCTTCGATCGCGTAATCGCCACCCTGCCCGCGGGGGCGCTCGCCCAGCTGCCTGTCGGCGCGGATGACGCGCGGCCGTTGTCCGTTCTCTCCGAGATTCTTTTCCCGCCGGTCTCGGCATTGTTCCTGGGCTACCGGCGCGATCAGATCGCGCACCCGCTCGACGGCTTCGGCATGCTGGTTCCGGCCGTGGAAAAACTTTCGGTGCTGGGCGTGCTCTTTTCTTCCACGCTGTTTCCTGGCCGCGCGCCTGAAGGGCACGTCGCGCTCACCGTGATGGTCGGCGGCACCCGCCAACCCGATCTCGCGGCGCTTTCTTCCGATGAATTGCTCGCGCGCATCCAGCCCGACCTCGCGTCGTTGCTCGGCGTGCACGGCGCCCCCGTATTTCAGCGGCACCAACACTGGCCGCGCGCGATCCCGCAATACACGCTCGGACACGAGCGCCATCTCGCCGCCATGACGGCATGCGAAGAACAATTTCCCGGTCTCTTGATCGGGGGACAATGTCGCGACGGCATCGCGGTGCCGGCGTGCATCGCGGCCGGCGAAAAACTGGCGGCGCGCGCGCTCGGTTCCGACCGGGCTTAACCTTGACTCACCCGGGGGGCAACCTAGCCTTCCGCGCTCCCGTTTCCCATGGCGCAAGACCTAAAAGACTCCCTGTTGCTTCCGAAGACGGATTTCCCCATGCGGGCAAATCTCGTGCAGCGCGAGCCTTCCCGAATTAAGCACTGGGAAAAACTCGATCTTTTCGGCGCGATGCAGCGGGCGCGCGCCACCACCGGCAAGGTCTTCGTCCTGCACGACGGCCCGCCCTTCACCAACGGTGATGTGCACATCGGCACCGCGCTGAACAAATCGCTCAAGGACTTCGTCAACCGCTACAAGTCCATGACCGGCCACCGCACGCCCTACGTGCCCGGCTGGGACTGCCACGGCCTGCCGATCGAGCAGAAGGTCATCGCCGAGATCCGCGAGCAGAAGCTCGACCTCAGCACCGCGCAAATCCGCGAGCGTTGCGACGCGTTTTCGGAAAAGTGGATCGCCGCCCAGCGCGCGCAGTTCCAGCGCGTCGGCGTGCTCAGCGACTGGGCGCACGAATACAAGACCAAGGCCCCGGCCTTCGAGGCGGACATCCTCCGCACCTTCGCGTCATTCGTGGAGCAAGGCCTCGTCTACCGCAGCAAGAAACCCGTTTACTGGTCCATCCCCTTTGAAACCGCCCTCGCCGAGGCCGAGATCGAATACAAGCCGCACGTCTCGCCCGCCATCTGGGTGAAGTTCACCGTGCCCGCGGCCGAAGCCGAAAAATTTAGTCTGCCGACTGACAAACCGCTCTCAATCGTCATCTGGACGACCACGCCCTGGACAATTCCCGCCAACCTTGCGATCGCGCTGCACCCGACGGTGGACTACGTCGTGGCCGACCTCGGGGCCGAGCGCATCGTCGTCGCCGAGGCGCTGCTGAATTCCGTGTTAGCCTCAGCCAAACACGAAGGAGGCGCACCGGTCGTCAAGACCGTCAAGGGCGCAGACCTCGAAAAGCTCGCTGCCCGTCATCCTTTCATCGACCGCGCTTCGCCGGTCGTTCTCGCCGACTACGTCACGACGGAAAGCGGCACCGGCTGCGTGCACACGGCGCCCGGCCATGGTGGCGAAGACTATCAGACCGGCCTGAAATACGGTCTCGAGATCTACTGCCCGGTGGGCGACGACGGCGCTTATGTGAACGACGGCCAGATTCCGGCCGACCTCGTCGGTGTTTCGTGCCTTGAAAGCGTCGAGGACTTGAAGGCGAAGAAGACTTCGCCGGCCAACATCGCCGTGCTGAAAAAGCTCGATGCCGCCGGCGCCCTGCTGGCGAAGCAGCGTTACGAGCACAGCTACCCGCACTGCTGGCGCTCGAAGACGCCGATTATTTTCCGCGCGGTCGACCAATGGTTCGTCTCGCTGGACCAGGCCGGTCACCGTGCCAAGGCGCTCAACGAGATCAAGCAGATCGCCGCCAACCAAGGCTGGATCCCCGCGTGGGGCGAGGCCCGCATCCGCGGCGCCGTGGAGTCCCGGCCCGACTGGTGCATCAGCCGCCAGCGCTCGTGGGGCGTGCCGATCCCGGCGTTTTACGACGCCGACAAGAACGCCAAACTCGACGCCGGCGTGGTCCGCGCCGTGGCTGACAAGGTGGCGACGCTGGGTTCGAACTGCTGGTATGCCCTGACTGCCGCCGAGCTGCTGGAGGGCGTCACCCTGCCCGCCGGCTGGCCCGCGGCCTCCGAGCTCACCTGCGGCCGCGACACGCTTGATGTCTGGATCGACTCCGGCTCGACCCAGGCCGCCGTGCTGAAACGCGGCCAAGGGGGCACCCACTGGCCCGCCGACCTTTACTTGGAGGGTTCCGACCAGCACCGCGGCTGGTTCCAGTCTTCGCTCTGGAACAGCGTCATCGCCTTCGGCGCCGCGCCCTACAAGGCCGTCCTCACGCACGGCTTCATTGTCGACAAGGACCGTCAGAAAATCTCGAAAAGCAGCACCTACCAGAAGCCGCAGACCGCGGAGGCCTACATCGGCCAATACGGCGCCGACGTCATCCGCCTGTGGATCGCGTCGCAGGATTTTCGCGACGACGTCCCGGTCGACGACGAGATTCTTAAGAACGTCGGCGAGGCCTACCGGCTTTTCCGCAACACCTTCCGCTTCCAGCTCTCCAACCTGTTCGACTTCGACCCGGCCGCGCACGCCGTGCCGTTGGCGGCGATGGATGCGCTCGACCGCTGGGCGCTGCACCAGGCCGCGACCTTGATCAACGAGGCGACGAAGGCCTACGACCGCTACGAGTTCCACCGCGTCTATCAGCTGTGCAACCAGTTCTGCGCGGTCACGCTTTCCGCGGTGTATCACGACATCCTCAAGGACCTGCTCTACACCCTCGGCGCCACGCACCCGCTCCGCCGCTCGTCGCAGACGGCGATTCATCACATTTTCCACGCGCTCGTGCGCCTGCTCGCGCCGGTCCTCTGCTTCACGACCGATGAGGCCTGGAGCTACGCTACGGCGGGCACCGAATACACCGACGGCTCCGTCCACTTGCAGGACTGGCCCGTCGCGCCGGCCGATTGGACTGACGCCGCCCTCGCCGCGGAATTTGAGCAGCTGCTCACCGTGCGCGCGCAAGTCAACGAGGCCGTCGAGCCCCGCCGCGCCAAGGGCGAGCTCGGCAAGTCGCTCGACGCCGTCATCACGCTTGGCGGGGCCGCCACCGATCCCATTTTCGAGACCCTGCAAAAGCACCGCGAGACCCTGCCCGAGCTGTTCATCGTGTCGCACGTTGCGCTCGAGGAATCAGCCGGAACCCCGGTGAAAATCGGCGTTCATACCGGCGCCGAGTCCGGCCGCGAGCGCTGCCCGCGCTGCTGGCGCTGGGTCTCCGCGCTCGACGTGCACCCGGCCGGCCGGGTCTGCCCGCGCTGCGTCCAAGCCCTTGCCTCCTAGTTTCCCCAACCCCGCATCCCCATGGCTAAATCCAAAAAGAAAGCACCTGCGAAGAAACCGGCCGCCAAAAAAGCGAAACCGGCTGCTCGCAAAACCAAGGCCACCCCTGCCAAGGCCAAGGTGAAGTCACCCGCCGTCAAGAAGAGCAAACCCGCGTCCAAGGCAAAGCCGGCCCCCAAGGCCAAGGCTATGCCGAAGACGAAGGCGGCTCCAAAGACCAAGGTGACGGCCAAGGGTAAGTCCTCTCCACCGGCGAAAGCCAAGAAACCCGCCCCGGCTGCGCCGGCACCGACCCCGGTCGCCGCGAAGTCGAAGGCCAAACCTTCTCCCTCCACCATGGAAAAGAGCTCCAAGAAAAGAGCCCTGCGATCGAGTATCCTCGCCCGCAAGGGTCCCGGCAAACCGATCGGCTTCACGCTCGATGACGTCCGCGCCATCGCCAAGACCAACACGCCGAAGGCCGACGAGTCCAAGCCCTCCATCAAGGGCAAGTCCACGGCCGCCGCCAAGGCCCTGGCCGCCGCCGCCAAGCCGGCTAAGCCCAGTCACATCAAGGCCGCCTCGCTCGCCGACATCCTCGGTTTCAACCCGAGCAAGCCCAGCAAGAAGGCCGTCGTGCCCTCCGCGAAGCCCGTGCCCGAGAAGTTCAAGCGCTACTACAAGCTGCTCCTCGACCTGCGCGAACACCTCACCGGCCAGATCGACCAGCACTCCGAGGAGACATTGAAACGTTCGTCGAAGGACGACGCCGGTGACCTCTCGTCCTACGGCCAGCACATGGCGGACGCCGGCACCGACACGTTTGACCGCGATTTCGCGCTCTCGCTCGTGTCTTCCGAGCAGGAGGCCTTGTCCGAGATCGAGGCCGCCATCCAGCGCATTTACGACGGCACCTACGGCGTGTGCGAAGGCACCGGCAAGCCGATCGCCAAGAATCGCCTCCTCGCCGTGCCCTTCACCCGCTACTCCGCCGAGGCCCAGAAGGAAATCGAGCGCAACCGCCACCGCGTCCGCACCCAAGCGGGCCTGTTCGGCGAACTCGGTGACGACACGGGCAAGATGATGGACGTCGACGACGGCAACGATTGACGTTGCCCGTCGTCCGGTGTGCACCCCCATGTCGGCCGGCCCCGAATCCTCCCCCGCCCCCAGCGTGCCAAATCGCGGCCGCTGGCAGCGCATTCTCGCCTATCGGCTCTTGCTGATCCTCGCGGTCGTCATCTTCGCCCTCGATCAGGTCACTAAGCTGTGGATCATCGCCCGGCTCCCGCTCGGCAGCTACGGCCCGGGCGAATCCATCACCGTCATCCCGGGTTTCTTTTACCTCGTGCACGTCGGCAATACCGGCGCGGCCTGGAGCATCCTCACCGGGAAGAGCACTCTCCTTGCCGTGGTGGCGATCGTGACCCTCGCGGCAATCTACTGG
>JBMSWZ010000038.1:0-8408 GCA_049425105.1 Cephaloticoccus sp. | reverse complement strand
CGGGCAAGATGACCAAGGAAATCACCGTGGCCGCCAAGCTCGGCGGCCCGGACCTCGGGGCCAACGCCCGCCTCTACGCCGCCGTCGAGAAAGCCAAGAAGGCCAGCGTGACCCGCGACGTCATCGAACGCGCCATCGCCAAGGGCGCCGGGTTGGGCGGCGACAAATCCTCTCTCGAACACGTGGTCTTCGAGGGCTACGCCCCGCACAAGGTCCCGGTCATCGTCGAAGTCTACACCGACAACCACCAGCGCACCGCCCCCGAGATGCGCGTGCTCTTCCGCCACGGCGTGCTCGGCAACGCCGGCAGCAACAAATTCCTCTTTGACCATGTCGGCCTCGTCGAGGCCCACCACGCCGACGCCGGCATCGACCTTGAAGCCGCCGCCATCGAGGCCGGTGCGAATGACTTCGAGCCGCTGACCGCCGACCAGAACGACGACATCCCCGCGGACCACGCCGGCGCGCGGTTCATCACGGAGCGGTCGGACGTTCATGCCGTCTCTACCTGGCTGAAGGAAAACGGCTGGACCGTCGTCACCAGCGAAATAGGCTACGTGGCCAAGCAGTTCCCCGAGCTCGACGACGCCCAACGCGGGGAAGTCGGCGAGTTCCTCCAAGCGATCGATGATCACGACGACGTCCAACGCGTCTGGGCCGCCGTCAAATAACCCACCTCCCCATGCCTACCCCGGAAATTCCCCAGAAGTCACCCTACGTCAAAAAACTGCCCGCCGGTGTCTACTGGTGGTGCGCCTGCGGCAAGTCTCAGGACCAACCGTATTGCGACGGGTCCCACAAGGGCACCGGGATGGCCCCGAAGAAGGTCGAACTCACGGAAGAAACGACCGTCGCCCTCTGCGGCTGCAAGCACTCCGCCAACGGCGCGTTCTGCGACGGCTCGCACAAGCAGCTCTGAGGCGATCAGCTGGTGGGACGGTAAGGGACGCGCGGCCCGCCTGTCCGCAGGGGCCCTAATCCCGCTTGCGGCCCCGGCGGACACCGGAGGTCCAACCTGGATTAACACCGAGTTCACTGAGCGCACAGAGACCAGAAAGAAGTCCTCTGTTTCCTCCGCGACCTCTGTGTTAAAAAAAATCCACCCTGCTACCTCAAAGCCACCCCCGTTCTCACACCACCCGCGCCCAGAGCACCTTGAGGTAGCGGCTTTCGAGGCAGTTTGAATACACCGGGTGGTCCGGGCCGGGACCGGTGCGATCGAAGAACTGCAGCCGGCGGTTCTGCCGGTGCGCGGCCTTGATCACGTGCGCCTCGAAATCCTCCAGCGAAAGCAGCCCGGAGCACGAGCAGGTCACAAAGATGCCGCCCGGTTTCACGAGCGAGATGGCGAGCAGGTTGAGGTCCTCGTATTTCTGCCGGCCCTCCCAGTTGCCATGCTCGTCACGGGTGAAGATGAACTTCGGCGGATCGAGCATCACGACGTCCCACCGTTCGCCGTTGGTCTGCATCTGCCGCGCGTAGGCAAAGGCGTCGGCATGCACAAACTTGATGCGCGCCTGGTTGAGGTTGGCGTTGCGCTTCGCCTGCGCGATCGCGGCTTCGTCGAGGTCCACGGCCGTCACGTCCTCGGCGCCGCCAGTGACCTTGGCATTCAACGAAAAACCCGCCGTGTAGCAGCAGAGGTCGAGCACCCGTTTACCGCCGGTGAAACGTGCGAACGCCTTCCGGTTTTCGCGCTGGTCGCAGAAGAAGCCGGTCTTGTGGCCCTCCGCGAAGTCGATCTCGTAGCGAATGCCGTGCTCACGGATCTTCACCTTCGCAGGCGCCGCAGCGTTGGTTTCGTTGAAGAGCGAGACCTTGATGCCCTCAAGGCTGCCAAGGTCGTGGTCCACCTGCACCCGGGCGAACTTCGTCCCGGCCAGTTCATGGAGGAGCGGCAGCCAACCCGGCAGGCGCTGCGCCACGCCGAGCGAGGTGACTTCGCACAGGAGCGTGTCGCCGTAGCGATCGATGATGAGCCCGCTGAGGCCGTCGCCGTCCGAATTGACCAACCGGTAGGCCTCGCTGGTTTCATCGAGGCGAAACAGCTCGCGGCGCAGCGCCACGGCCCGGCGCATGGCACCTTCAAAATAGCCCTCGTCGCACGGCACGTCGCCATGCGCGACGACCCGCAGCGGGATTTTGGCCCGCGGATTGAACAGGCCGATGCCCGCCCGCTGGCCGTTCTTGTCGTAGACATTGACGAGATCGCCCGGCCGGGCCTCGGGTGATACCTGCCCGAGCAACCGCGGAAAGATCGCGGGCTGGAACGAGAAATACTTCAGCTGCGCCCAGGGCCGCAGCCAGGTGCTGCGATCAATCGGTTCAGAAGGGCTTTTCGGGTCGGCCATGCAGGAAAGGTGCATGCCCCGAGCCGCCGCGCCATGCAAGCCGGGCCATGAAAAATCCAATCCGTCGGGGTCCGGGCGGTTTCATGAATGTTCGGTCAAATATCGCGCTATCGGATTGCTTCGCCCCGGCCATCGCCTACCAGCAGAGGCGCAATGCGCATCACCCCGATCAACAGCGCGGAGGCGGTCTTCGAACCCTTCTTCGACGAACGGATCAGCGAACTCGACCACTGGTCGCACGATACCCCCGGCGCCGCCGGCGTAAAGCTTACCCCCAGCTGGGCCTTCGTCATCATCAATTGGGAGCGACCGGCCGCTGACGGCCTCGTGCTGCGGCTGCACCGGCGCTACGCGGCGTTCGACTGTTCCGCCTACGACCGACTCATCGTGGCGGTCAATCTACCGGAGGACTCCGTCATCTCCCTGGCCGCCGAAACTGATGCCGGACCCCGCGCCCGCACCGGCACGCCGTGCGGCTCAACTCGGCACGAGGAGTGGCTGGACCTGAACGGCGCAAAATCGATTCAGTCCGTCACGGTCGAGATCCGCACGCCGCACGTCGACGCCGGCTCGGGCTGGCTGCTGTGGTTCGGCCTGCAAAGCACTGAACGCCTGCCCGCCCACCTCGCGCAGTGGCAGGGCTTTGACGAAAAGTGGGAGAAATACCTGCAGCCGCCGGACTTCGAGCCGACCTACCAGCCGACCTATGGCCTGATGCTCACGGCCGAGGAGCTCGACGCCGTGCGCGCCGACTTCGCCGGCAGCGACGTCAGCCGCGAGCTGCGTGAGACCGGCGAGGACGTGCGCCGGATGCACCCGGAGAGCCAAATCGGCGAGAACATCAATTTCTGGAATTTCAACGGCTTCCGCCGCGAGCGCGACATCGGCAAAATGCTCACGATGAACGGCCCTTTCGCCGCGCAGGCAGGCGTGCTGTGGAAGGACAGGGAGCTGTGCCGGCTCGCCGCGCGGTTTGCGCTCAGCCTCGTGCACTGCGATCATTGGGAGGACGTGTTCTACGCGTGGATGCGCGGGAGCAACTGGGACCAGCGCGGCTTCCTCCAGTCGCTCGGCGTGCTCGACTGCGCCATCATCCTCGATCTTTGCGGCGAGTGGTTCACCCCGCTCGGCCGCGACCTCATCCTGCGCCGCATCGCCACCGAGGGCCACGGCGCGATGTGCCATGCCTCGTGGTGGTGGGAATACATGTATCACACCAACCAGATGGTGTGGATCACGCCGGCGCGCCTCTACGGTCTGCTCGTGCTGGAAAAAACCATGCCCATGCGCGGCGAAGGTCTTCCCGTGCCGCCGTCGCGCGTCGCCCCGCACACCGAAATCGTTTGGCAGAACCTGCAGGACAATCTCGCCAATGCCCTCCTGCCCGACGGCGGTTACGTCGAGGGCCCGACCTATTTCACGTGGGTCGCGCGTCAGGTGGCCTTCGCCGCCCTGCTCTACGGCCGCGGCCGCCAGCGCGACGCGCGCGAACTCGTGCCGGCGCCGCTGTTCAAGACCGCCCCGCTGGCCGAGATGCTCTACTCCACCGACGACGGCCAGGAGATGATTCTCACCGGCGACGCCATGTTCGCCAACGGCGAGGGCGTGGCCTTTCTCGCGTGGCTCATGCCGGAGTCGCATTGGGTCACAATCTACCGGAAATCGATGCGCCGCGCCGGCGCCCCGGCCATGCTGCTGCCGCTCCGGCTCGATCGCGAGATTCCCGTCGAGGGCCCTCCGCTGCGCCCGTTCCTGTCGATGCCCGACCTCGGCTACATGGCTTCGGTCCGCCGGCTCGGCGACCACTGGGTGAAACTCTTCCTCCTCGGCAACAAGGCGGGCGGCGACCACCAGCACGAGGATAAGGGCAGTTTCACCCTCGAGTGCGCCGGTGACAGCTTTGCGTTCGACTTCGGCGTAGTCGACTACGCCAACCCGGTCTGCGACCTGCTCAAGCAGTGCCAGCGCCACAACATGCTCACGCCGTGGTCGGACGGCGAACGGCCCAAGCCGCAAAACCCGATTCGCACCGACGTGAAGCCGCAGGGCCGCGGCGACGAGACCGCCTTCCATGCCGAGATGGACTGCACGCCGGGCTGGGAGGGTTGGTTCTCCCGCTGGCACCGCACCTGGGACTCACCAAGCCCCGACCGACTCACGCTGATCGACGACTGGGCCGTCGCGCGCGGCGAAGGCGTCATCCTCCACTGGACCACCCGGCTGCCGATGGAGATCGACGGGCGCACCGTCCGCATCCGCGGCCGCCGCGCCACCGCCGAACTTACGTTGCCGACCGACGTCGAGGTCAAGATTGAACCGCTTCCCTTGATGGATCCCGGTCGGCGCGCGATCGACCGCCAGCGGCGCGAAATGCTGCAATACGGCTGGGATCACGCCGAAACGCAGCCGCGCCTGACGATCCGCCAGCGCGGCCGCAGTGGGCGTCTGCAAATCGACGTGCAGTTGACGCTGCATTGAGGCTACAGGAGCGCCGGCGATTGGTGTAGGGCGGGGTGGCTCACCCCACCTTTCTTTGCCGGCGGGCCGCCGGCGCCCCCGTGTGGCGCGCGGGTGCTTGGTGTAGGGCGGGAACTCGGATTCCCGCCTTTGACACGCGGCATGCAAAAGGCGGGGAATGGAATCCCCGCCCTACATGCGATCACTTCGCTGCGGCCTGCGCTTCATCGCGCCACTCGGCGTAGGTGCGCTGGTGGGTCCAACCGAGCAGGCGGGCGGCCTTCGCCGACGAGATCAGCGCGGCGTTGCCGATTAGCGGTGTCTTGATCTCCGCATGCGGATGCCATTGCGCCGCCAAACCCTGGCTCACGGCGGCGACCGGGGTGTCGCCCGCCGTCACGAAGAACACCTCGTGTCCGGTCCACGCGACTTCCAAGGCCAGCGTCACCGCCCGCGCCGCCTCGCGCACATCGCACCACGCCCACAGGCAGCGCGACCAAAACCCATCGTCCCGGCCGGGCGCTTGATAATCAGCCGGCCGCACCAGCTGCGGAAACCGCAGGCTGGAAATGCTCAAGTGCGGGTAACGCCGCGCGAAACTGTCTGCCGCCAGTTCACCCGCGAGCTTGCTCAACCCATACGGCTCGTCCGGCCGGCAGGGATGCGCCTCATCCATCGGCAGGTAATCAACACAGGGGCGCAGGTTGAAGGTCATGCCGACGGCATTGACACTGGAAGCCAACACCACGTGCTGGATGCCCAGCAGCGCCGCGGCTTCCAGCACATTGAACGTGCCCTGCATATTGACGTGAAATAGCCGATTGTTGGTGGCCCGGCCCGGGGCGGACACGGCCGCGAGGTGCACGATTGCATCGCAGCCCGCGAACCCGCTCACCACCTCGCCCAACTGTGTGATGTCGGCCGGCAGGTTCGCGACACCCTTCAAATCCAGCCGGGCCGAATCGAAGTTCACCACCCGCGCACCTGTCGCGACTAGCGCCTCGGCTATCCACCGGCCCACCCCGCCGCCGCCGCCGGTCAAGGCGATGCGACGGGCGGGCGTGGTTGCTGAAGAAGACGGCGCAGTCATGGACGAGGGGGGAGCCAATCAGCTCGTCTCCAAAATACGAGTCTGCACGGTCGACCGGCCCCGAATGCGTCATCCCGGCCGGTTCTGGGTCGACACGCCGCCGCCAACCGACCACACAGCTGGCGTTTCCCCACCCCATGCGACTCACCCCGATCAACAGCGCGGAGGCCGTCTTCGAGGCCTTCCACGATCCGCAAATCAGCGAACTCGCGAAATGGTCCGTCACCGGCGACGGCGTGACCGGCTTCAAGGTCTGGCAAAACTGGGTCTGGGTGCAGTGGGAGTGGGCCCAGCCCGCGGCAAACGGGCTCGTCGCCCGATTCGCGCGCGACGTGGACATTGATTGTTCGCGCTACGACCGCGTAATCATAAACGCCGCCATTCCGGAAGGCGGTTTTTATCACCTTCACGCCGAGACCGACGCCGGCCCGCGCACCCGGCGCGGCGAGCCCTTCGGCTCCATCAAGCGCGAGGAGTGGCTTCCCCTTGACGGCGCGAAGCGCATCACCCGGCTCCAAATCGAGGCCCACTTCCCGCCCGGCGGCTCCGGCAACGGCTGGATCTACTGGATGGCGCTGCAAAGCACCACCCGGCTCGCCGATCACCTCGCGCAATGGGACGGCTACGACTCACGCTGGGAGGGCTACCTCCAACCCGAGAGCTTCGAGCCGGAATTCGAGCCCACCTACGGCCTCCTCATCAACCATGAGGAACTCGCCGAGGTGCGCCGCGATTTCGCGGGTTCGCCCATGGCGGACACGCTGCGCGAAGCCGCCGCTGACGCCCGGGTGATCGAACCGGAAAAGCTGATCGGCCAGCACGTGAATTTCTGGAATTCGGCGCAGCTGCGTCGCGAACGCGACCACGGCAAGGTCATCACCATCCACGGCGCCAACGCCGCCCAGGCCGGCCTGCTGTTCAAGGACAAGGCGCTGGCCCGGCTCGCCGCGCGGTTCGCCCTCAGCATCGCGCACTGTGAGCGTTGGGACGACTCGTTCATGATTTTCATGCCCGGCAGCACGTGGGAGCAGCGCAGCTTCGTCCCCTCGATCTGCGTCTACGAGTGCGCGCTGATTCTCGACCTGTGCGGCGAGTGGTTCACGCCGCTTGGCCGGCAACTCATCCTGCGCCGGATCGCCGAGGAGGGCATCGGCGAGATGAACTTCAACACCTGGTGGTGGGAATACCTGTTTCACTGCAACCAGCTCGCGTGGTTCGCCCCCGGCCGCATCCTCGGCTACCTGCTGCTCGAGAAAACCATGCCGGTACGCGGCGAAGGTTACCCGGTCGCTCCCTCGCGCGTGGCGCCCTACACCGAGCTCGCCGTCAAGGACCTCGTGGAAAACCTCAACCTCTGCCTGCAGCCCGACGGCGGCTACGTGGAGGGGCCGACGTATTTCACCTGGGTGGCGCGTCAGGCCTTCCTCGCGCTGCACCTCTACGCCCGCGCCCGCGGCCGCGACGTCGCCGAACTCATGCCGGAGTCGATGAAGCGCACCGCGCTGATGGCCGAGATGCTCTACTCCACCGCCGACGACCTCGACGTGCTGCCGATCTGCGACGCGATGTTCGCGTTCCCCGAGGCGCTGGCCCATCTCGCGGCCTTAATGCCCGAAAGCCATTGGGTAAGCATCTACCGGAAGCAGCTGAACCGCGCCGGCGCCGCCGCCTCGCTCCTCTCGATGGCGCTTTCGCGCTCCATCCCCGCTGCGGGTCCGGCGCTGCGCTCCTTCGTCGACATGCCCGCCACCGGTATGACCTGTTCCGTGCGGAAGGTCGGCGGGGAAACGGTGAAACTTTTCCTGATGGGCAACAAGGCCGGCGCCGGCCACACGCACGAGGACAAGGGCAACTTCATCCTCGAGTTCGCCGGCGACAGTTTCGCGATGGATTTCGGCGTCGTGGATTACAGCAATCCGCTGGTCGAGGAGCTGAAACAGGCGCAGCGCCACAACATGCTGACGCCCTGGTCGCCCGACGAACGCCCCGAGCCGGCCAACCCGATCAATGCCGACATCCGCGCCCAGGCGCGCGGCGATGCCACCGCCTTCCACGCCGCAATGGACGTGACCGCCGGCTGGGAGGGCTGGTTTGAAAAATGGCACCGCACGTGGGACTCGCCGACCCCGGACCACCTCACGATCACCGACGACTGGGCGGTCGCCCGCGGCGAGGGCGTGGTCTTCCACTGGACGAGCCCGCTGCCCATGCACCGCGAGGGCGACAAGGTGATCATCACCGGCCGCCGCGGACGGGCCGAACTCACCATCCCCGCCGACACCGAGGCCGTCATCGAACCATTGCCACTCCTGAATCCCGTGCGCCGCGCGATCGACGAGCAGCGCCGCGAGATGGTGCGGTTTGGCCTCGCGCACGCCGAAACCCAACCGCGCCTGACGATCCGCCAGCGCGGAAAATCGGGACAGCTCAAAATCGACGTGCGGCTCTTGGTCACGCCCACCGGCGAGTAGACGGTTGCCGATGCCGTAAAGGTGGGGCGTGCAGTCCCC
>JBMSWZ010000037.1:0-8409 GCA_049425105.1 Cephaloticoccus sp. | reverse complement strand
CGGGAAGGATGGGCTCGGCCTTCACGACCACAGCCCCGGGGCGCGCACGAGCCGGCCGAGGGCTTGATTCACCTTTTGCAGGCCGGGAATCTGGTAGACGCGGCGAAATGCCGCCTCGCGGCCGCGCGGTTCCAGTTCCGCCATGCGCGCGCGCTGCACGGCGTTGACCTCCGGGAGGGCCGGGCCGACGACCATGGCGTGGCTGATGCGCCCGCCGAGCAGGTCGATGCTCTCGGCGAAACTGCTGCCCAAAACCAAAAACAAGGCATCCGCCAGCACGACGGATTCCTCAACCCAGGCCGCCTGCGCCGCGAGATCCGGAAGCCGCGGTTGCAGGGCGATGCGCAAGGGCAAGCCGTCGGCCTCGGCGCGCGTCAGCACGGCCTCGGCGTAGGCGTAACTGGGAAAGAACACCGCGACGGCGCCGCTCGCCGCCGCGTGCAGGGCCGCCACCGTGGCGGCGGTGGTGCCGAAAAAGCGCGAGCGGTGCTGGAAGGTCGTGTCCACCCGCGCGTCGACCGCGACATCGTAGGCCCCATCACGCCACGGCGTGGCGGCGGTCACATGAACGGGCCCCCCGGCCAACATTCCTCCCGCTGACAACCCAGGCGCCGCTGGCGCGCCGGCCGGCAGCGCCGCGGCGGGCTCCGTAACCCCGGATCCGGCAGGCTCCGGTTTGTAACGTAATACGTTACAAACGGCCGCGGCTTCGTCGGGGCTTGGGCTGAGGCCGATGGCCTCGAGGTAGTCCGTGGTGGGGGTGAGGGTCGCGGAGGCGAGGACCACGCCGCCGAAACTGCGCAGGGTCTCACCGATGGCCGTGGAGGCATCAAAGCAGGTGAAGGCAAGTTCACTCTCGCGCGGACACCACAGGAGTTTTTTTAACCGCGTGTCCCGCAACCAGCCGATGAGTTCGCCGACGCGCCAAAGCTGGGCGCTGAAATCCGGGCCGAGGGCGGCGTAGTCGACCGGTTGGGCCGCGAGGTGGGCGGCGATTTTCTCCAAGGTATCGAGCAGGTCGCTCTCCAGGGTATGGTCCAGCTGATCCACGGGCAGAAGGGCGGACAGGAGCAGCGTGTAGCTCTCCCAGGCGCGAATGAGCGGAGCCGCCGCACCACTATGATCGAGCTCCGCCAGCAGGGCCCGGGCGGCGCCGGCGTGGACCGTGTGGGACCAGGCGTCGGCCACGCGCGACGGCAGGTTGTGCGCCTCGTCAATCAGGAGCAGGGTCCGCGCGGCCTCGAATCCCGGCTGGTTGAAAAAGAGCCCGCTGCTGCCGGGCGAGAAGACGTAGTTGTAATCGCCGATCCACACTTCGTTAAACGCGAGCGAGGCGCGCGTGATCTCGTAGGGACAGATCCGCGCTTCACGGCCGGCGGCGCGCAGGGTCTCGAGGTCGCGGGCGTGGCCCTCGATGCGATAGAAACGGGCGAGTCCGCTGTTGGGCCAGCGGGCCTCCACGTCGGCGAGGTGCGCGCAGCTTTCGCTGACGCAGTGGAAGGTGGTGTTGATGCAATGCTCTGCCTTGTTGCGCACATGCCACACCGCGACGGCCGCGCCGCCGTCGGGCGTCGCCGTCATGGCGCCAAGCTGCCGCACGACCTGCAGCTGGCCGGTGGATTTGCTCGTGAGGTAGAGCACGCGGTCGAAATGGCCGCGCTGCAGCTGGCCGAGGGCGAACTCCAGCAGGACGCCCGTTTTGCCGAATCCAGTCGGAGCTTCGAACAGCGTGACGGGCGTGCTCTCAAAGGCGGTGGTAAGGTCGGTGAGGGTCGACTCCTGGCCGGGGCGCGGCGACGGGAAAGCGGGTTGAAAGCGCAGCGAGGCGAGGCGTTGGCGGGCGCGGAGCCGCAGGTCGAGGAACTCGATGATGCGCTCAGCTTGCGCGCTGCACGCGGCTTCGTCGGCGGGCGTAAGGGTGACGGTCTGGGCGAGGCCGCTGCCGGCTTCGATGAAGAGCAGTTCCGCCCGGAGTGTGACGGTGGGGTCCGCGACGCGCCGCAACCGCAGGTAGGTCGCGGCCTGAATGAAATAGTCCGGATGCGCCGCACGCAGCTCGTGCTCGTCGGCGGGGAGCGGGCGCATGACGGTCTTGATTTCGCGCAGCGTGAGCCCGGGAGGCGGCGCAGCCTCGCCCGGTTTGTAACGTATTACGTTACTAACGGGCGCCGGCAGGAGCTGATCGATGCGGCCGGTCAGGGCGAGGCGCCAGCCGCGGTGGAGCCATTCGCCGTCGAGGGCGACCTCGAAGGTTGTGTCGGGATGCTTGGCGGAGACCTGGCGGCGGAGTTCCTGGTGCCAATGCGTGCCCAGCTGCGCCCGCCAGATACCCTGCAGGCCCTCGCCGGGGTCGTGCGGCCCGAGGGTGAAGCGGGCGAATTCGCCGACGCTCAATTCGGCCCGGCGCTGGTCGAGGTCGAAGCGCATGGCGTCAGTCGAGGAGGATTTCCGTGTGGCCGCGGAGGTATTCCATCAGCCGATGGTGGAGGCGAGCGACAGCGGCGGGGGCGGGGTCCTGGCCGGCGACGGGTTGGGTCAGCAAGGTGCGCGCGAGCTCACGATCGGCGGCCGGCAGGGTGGGAAACCAATGCTGCCGGATGGGGTAACCCTCGTCGCGGGCGAAAAGGTAAAGCGCCTTGAAATGGACGATGTCGGGACGGTCGGCGGCGGCGAACGACGCGAGCACCTGGCGCAGCAGATCCATGACCGGCGCGCGGCTTTCCTCGGAAACCTGGTTCCGCGCGAGGACGCTGGCGAAGCCGGAGGCGTGACGCAGCGCCTCGTAGCTCCGCCCGATGCCGGCGGGGCGATGCAGCACCCGCGCCTCCTTCACGAACCAAGTCTGGCCCTGGTTGGAGCTTTCGAGCAGCAGCGCGGCTTCGTCGAACAGATCAAGCGGGGCGAGGCTGCCGCCGGCTTTCTTGGGCAGGCGTTGGAGGACAATCAGGTTGCCGTGTTCGCCGGAAAAAACCGTGCAGGTTTGAAACGCGTCGCCGGGGGGACGCTTCAGGAGCACGATGGCGTCGGTCTGGAGCGAGAGGCCGGGCACGCGGGTTTCAGGTGCCGGGCAGGGCGGTCGGGGTCCCGGGCGTCGCGGGGGCGGGGCCGGGCCACGGTGGCACGACGCCACCGCCGGAAATGATGAGTTTCATCCCGTCGCCGACGCTCATGTCCAGCTCCACGATCTCGTCCTTGGGGAAGAACACGAGAAAACCGCTGGTGGGGTTCGGGGTGGTCGGAACGAACACGGTCCACACTTCCTTTTGGGTCTTCTGTTGGGCCTCGCCTTGGGCGCGGGTCGTCAGGAAGCCGATGACCCAGGCGTCGCGCCGGGGAAACTGCACGAGCACGACCTTGCTGAAGAGGTTGCGCTTCTGGGAGCCGAAGGTGTCGACGATCTGTTTCACCGTGTTGTAGACGGCGCTGACACCGGGAATGCCGAGCATCACGCGCTCGCCCACGCTGAGCAGGTATTTGCCGAACACGTGGCGGGAGACGTAACCCAGAATCGTGACCAGCAGGAGCACGATGATCGTGGCGATGACATCCCACAACAGATCCAGCTCCGGCCGGCCGCGCAGAAAATCCGGCAGAAAATAGATGAAGATCGGGCTCACCGAGCCGCCGACGATCTCGATGATCTTGCGCAAGGCCCAGACGGTGACCACCAGCGGCGCCAGCAGCACCAGGCCCGTGAGGAAGGCGTTGCGAAACGTGATGAGCTTCGAGTTGTCGTGGTCGGACATGGCGTGCGCTCACTGTCCACAGCCCGCGGCCCGACGCAAAATTATTTGCGCATTTCGAATGCCGGCAGCGCGTCCGCCGCCTCCAGCAAGCGCAGGGCCCGGGCCTCGGCGGCGCGCATCCGGCTCTTCAGCCCCGGCTGCAGGTCGTCGTAACCCGCGAGGTGCAGCCACCCGTGCACGACGTAAAGGGCGAGTTCGGTGGCGAAGGGTCGGCCGTGTTCGCGGGCATAGGCGGCGGCGCGATCCGCGGACACGCACACCTCGCCGGCCGTCCCCAGCGCGGGGTCGCCCTCGAACGTGATGACATCGGTCACGGTCGGGTCGTCGAGAAAATCGGCGTGCAATTGCGCCAGCGCGGGGTCGGTCATGAACACCAGGGAAAGTTCGCCCGCCGGGCAGCCGCCCCGGAAACGGGCCGCGGCGCCATCGAGCACCGCGACGAGGCGCTTCACGCCGGCGCGGTCAACCCGCAGCCGGGAGTGGTGGTTGGCGATGCTGACCTCGCGGCCGGGATTCATGCCTTGGCGGGGGCGGCGCCAGTGTCCTCCTCGGGGTAGTCCACCCGCGAGTGCAACATATTGAGCATCGTGTGCGCGAAGCTCTCCTTCACGGCGGAAAGTTCGCTGAAGGTCAGCGGCGACTCATCCAGCTGCCGGTCCTCGATGCGTTCGCGCACGATGGACTCGATCAGCTCGTTCAAGTGCTGGGGGGTGACGCGGCGCAGGCTGCGGGACGCGGCCTCGACGCCGTCGGCCAGCGAGATGATGGCGCTCTCCTTGAACTGCGGCCGCGGGCCGTCGTAGCGGTAGGTGGACTCGGAAACGGCGCCGGGCGCGAGTCCGGGCGGCAGGGGGTCCTTGGAATCCCCGCGGCGAAACGGCGTGCCCGTGCCGTGGGTGCGGGTGACCTCGCGGTGATAGAAATAGCGGATCAGTGACGTGCCGTGGTGCTGCTGGATCACGTCGATGACCGGGCGCGGCAGCCGGTGCTGGCGCGCGAGGTCTACGCCCTCCTTGACGTGGCTCTTGATGATCAGCGCGGAGAGCGACGGGTTGTTGTCGTCGTGCGGATTGCCGCGGCCGCGCTGGTTTTCGATGAAATACTCCGGCTTCACCGTCTTGCCGATGTCATGGTAGAGCGCGCAGACGCGGGCCAGGAGCGGATTGGCCCCGACGGCGCCCGCGGCGTTCTCGGAGAGTTGAGCCACCACCAGTGAATGGTGATAGGTGCCGGGTGCCTCCAGCTGCATGCGGCGCAGCAACGGGTGGTTGTAGTCGGTGAGCTCGAGCAGCGTGATGTTGGTCGTGCGCTTGAACAGGCTCTCGAATACCGGCAACAGGCCGACGACCATGATGCCGGTGAGCACGCCCGAGGCGAGGCCGGCGCCGAATTGCATCAGGAGCGTGGGCGCGGGCAATTTGTCCGCGACGCCGACCAGCAGCGCGAAGGTGGCGATGGCGAGGCCGCCCAAGCCCGCGGCGCGCACGACGCGGCTGCGCTTGCGCACGTCCTGCGCGGTGAAGATCGCGACGGTCGAGGCCAGGAAGGTCACCACGAGGAGATCAAGCCGGTTGCCGTAGATCACGCCGGTGAAGATGGAGATGAACAGCGCCATGAAGATGGCGGATCCGGCGTCGATCAGGATGGCGACGATCAACGGGGCGAATGCGGACGGCGCGATGTAGGGCAGGGTGGAGGCCCAGTCGGTGTTGGCGGCAAAAAAGTCAAAATCTCCGAGGGAGCTCACGGTGCGGACGAGCGCGATGTTGAGAATGACGACCAGCGCGAGCAGGCCGAGGCGCGTGTTGCTTTGAAAGGTCTCCCGGTCTTCCAGCCGCACGTAGAACACGCTGGCGAGGACCATGGCGAGCACGAGGAGGATGCGGCCGAACAGCTGCAGGTCCTCGTCGAGCTGGTTGTCGCTGCTGGCGCGCAACGCGCGCCGGTGGGCCATGAACATTTCGTATTGTTCGTCGGAAACCCGCGTGCCCGGCTCGATGATCGTCTCGCCGCGGGCGACGTCGACCGTGACCGGTTGCAGGCGGTCGAGCGCGGCGCGCTCGCGTTCCGCGGTGGCGGCGCGGTCAAACACCAGGTTCGGCACAACGCCGAGGCGCTGGAGGCGGAAGAGCGCGCCGGCCACCGGGCGGGGAATGTCCTCGCCCGAAAGATTGAGCCGGAGGTAGGTCAGCGCCTCTTCAAGGGATTGGATGCGCCGGACGCCGATGCCGCCGGGGCCCACGACCTGGGTGACCGGGATGTTGCCGGGGGTCGAGGTGAGGCTGCCATCGTGCACGCCGTCGGCATAAATCTGGCGCAGGATATCCAGGCCCGATTCGAACAGCACGGCGCGGGTCTCGGCTTTGACGCCGGTGACGAGCAGCTTGAAGTCCTCGGCGCTGGCGCGGTAGGGCCCGCTGGCGTTGAAGGCCTCGAAGGCCGCCACCAGGTCTACCGGCAGGTCGCCTGGAGTGAACGCGCCTTCCGGCGCGAGCCGTTCCGCTTCCACCACGCGGGTCTGGAGCTCGCGCAGGGCGGACTCGAATTTTTGCAGCGGGGCTTGGTCGAGTTTGTAGACCGGCGGCACGCGGTCGAGGACCTGTTCCCGGGCGGCGGCGGTGCGGCTGGCGCTTTCGTAGGTGAAGGGCAGCGCGGCGACGATGCGGGTCGTGGCCAGCTGGTTGGGCTGCACCGGCAGGTGCGAGGGATTCAGCCCCGCCGAGCTGATGGCCACGATGGCGCCGACCGTGCAGAGGAAAATGCCGGCGGTCACGAGCCGGCTGTTCTCCAGGAAGGTCAGGAGCACCCCGGACTCGGCCGTGCGGCGTTGGCGCCGGTGACCCAGCAGCGTGCGGAGTTGGTTGAGCAGCGACATGGCTCAGGCGCCCGCCTCGGGCTGGATGGGGTTTTGATACTGGTCGTAGGCTGCGATGATTTTCTGCACCAGCGGGTGGCGCACGACGTCGGCGCCCGAGAAACTGTGAAATGCGATGCCGGGCACGTGGTTGAGGATGCGGCGCACCTCGATGAGCCCGGATTGCTTGCTGCGCGGCAGGTCGACCTGGGTGATGTCGCCCGTGATGACCATGCGCGAGCCTTCGCCGAGGCGCGTGAGGAACATCATCATCTGCTCCGGCGTGGTGTTCTGCGCCTCGTCGAGGATGACAAAAGCGTTGGAAAGCGTGCGCCCGCGCATGTAGGCCAGCGGCGCGATTTCGATGATGCCTTTTTCAGTGAGCCGGGTGACGTCCTCGGCGTCGAGCATGTCGTGCAGGCCGTCGTAAAGCGGCCGCAGGTAGGGCAGGATTTTTTCGCGGAGGTCGCCGGGCAGGAAGCCCAACGCCTCGCCGGCCTCGACCGCCGGGCGGGTGAGGACGATGCGCTGGACCTCGTTCTGCAACAACGCGCGCACCGCCGCGGCGATGGCGAGGTAAGTCTTGCCGGTGCCGGCCGGACCGATGCCGAAGACGACATCGTGACTCAGGACGGACTGCAGGTAGAGTTTCTGGCCGAGGGTTTTCGGGACGATGCTCTTGCGGTTGGTGGGGATGACGAGCGGCTCGTCGACCAAGGCGCGAAGTTGCGCGCCCTCACCGCGGGCGAAAGCTTCCGCGATGCGTTCGAAATCCGGCGTGCGGATGGCCATGCCCTGGGTGCGCGCGGCGTCGAGGAATTGAAACATCGCCTCAGCCTTGGTCGCGGCGGCGGCTGGGGCCTCGATCTTGAGCCAGTCTTCGCGGGTCACGAGCTTGACCCCGAACAAGGCCTCGGCGTGGGCCAGGTTTTCCTCGCGGCCCGCATAAAGCTGGTTGAGGTGCCGCGGATTGGCGAAATGCAGGGTCTTGGAAACCACGGTCAGGCGGACGGGTTGGCGGGCAGAGTGGCCGCGACGGCGCTGAGGCGCTCCCACATCGCGTCGAGGGACTGGGGCAGGGTGCGAGTGCGGCCGATGACCGGCATGAAATTGGTATCGCCGTTCCACCGGGGGACGATGTGGGCGTGGAGGTGGGCGATCGAACCGCCGGCGGCGGCGCCGAGGTTGTAACCCACGTTGAAGCCGTCGGGTTTGATCGCGGCCTGCAGCAACCGCTTGGCGAGCACCATCATCTCCATAAGGTCGGCGCGCTCGGCCGGGGCGAGGGCCTCGATTTCGGTCACTTCCCGGTAGGGGATGGCGAGCAAGTGTCCCGGATTATACGGGAACCGGTTCATCACGAGGTAGGAAAGCGCGCCGCGGTGGACGATCAGGGCGCGCCGGTCGTCGCCGAGGGCGGGCAAATCGGTGAACGGGCGTTGAGTCTCCGGGTAGCGGGGCGCCTCGATATACTCCATGCGCCAGTAAGCGTGCAGTTGCTCCATCAGGATAGGGAGCCGCAGGAGAAACCGCGCCCCGGGCAAAGTCAAAACCCCTCTCGGCCCAAGTTGCCGCCATGGCCCCGTCCGGAAAGCACTTGCGCTTTGGTATGACGAACGTCATTTAAACAAGCCGTCGTCCGCTCATGCGTTATCCGCCCAACCACAAGCAAGCCACCCGGCGCCGCATTGTCGCGGCGGCCAGCGCGGCGTTTCGGGAACGGGGCGTGGAAGGCACGGGCGTGGATGAAGTCATGCGCCGAGCGGGACTGCCCCACGGCGGCTTTTACGCGCATTTCCGCGACAAGTC
>JBMSWZ010000036.1:0-8463 GCA_049425105.1 Cephaloticoccus sp. | reverse complement strand
GTTACTGCTCAAGGCCCGCGAGGCCACGCTGCCGCTGCCGGCCGGCGCCACCAGGGTAAAGCTCAACGTCGGCGACACCGGTTTCTACCGCGTGCAATACGACGACGCACTCGCCGAGGGCCTGGTCACCCGGATCACCACCCTGCCCGTCGCGGACCAACTCAATCTCCTCGCCGACACCTGGGCGCTGGTCCGCGCGGGCCGCGTGCCGGCCACCCGTTATCTCGAGCTCGCCGCGCAGCTCGCCACCAGCGAAGAGCACGCCCTGCTCGAGCAAATCCTGCGCTCGTTCGGCACCATCGACGGCCTGCAGGAAGGCCAGCCCGGTCGCCGCGCGTGGCAGACCTGGGCCGTGCAAACCCTGCATCCGCTGCTCAATCGCTACGGCTGGTCCGCGCGCGCGGGCGAATCGCCGCTCGACGGCAGCCTGCGCGGCACGGTCATCCGCCTGCTCGGTCATTTCGGCGACGCCGAGGTCATCGCAACGGCGCGGGAAAAATTCAACGCCTACCTCAACGATCCCACCGCCCTTGATCCCGACTTGGTCCGCCCGGTGTTTCGCATCATTGGCCGCTACGCCGATCGCGCCACCTACGACCAGCTCCACCAGCTCGCCCGCGACGCGATGTCCACCGTGGCCAAGCGCCGCGCCTACAGTGCGATGCAGGCCTCCGTAGCCCCTGAGTTGATTCGAGAGACGATGGCCCTGTCACTGGGCGACGAGATGCCGGCCGCCGAGGCCAATTCCAACCTCTATCGCATCGCCGCCGAGAGCGAACATCCGGATCTCGTCACCGCCTACACCCTCGAGAACTTTGACGCGCTTCTCGCCCAGCTGGGCAGCTACGAAACCGCCGATTTCCTGCCCGGGGTCATGCGCAGTTTCACTTCGGATGCGGCCGCCGATCTGCTGATGGCATTCACCGAGAAGCGCATGCCGCCCGAAGCGCTCGCGGTCGCCGCCCGCACCGCCGAGGGCATACGTGATCGCGCCAAGCTGCAACGCGAGGCACTGCCCGTGATCGACGCGTGGATCCGCGCCCAGCTCGACGCCCAGCCGGAGTGACCGCTATCCGCGCGACGTGTCGACCTGCACCGTAAACGTGGAGCCTTCGCCCGGCGTGCTCGCGACCGTGATATCGCCTCCCATCATCATCGCAAGCTGCCGCGCGATGTAGAGGCCGAGACCGGTGCCGCCGAAATGCCGGCTCACGGCGGCCCCGCCCTGCGTGTATGGCCGGAACAGCCGCGCCACGGTGGTGGCATCCATGCCGATGCCAGTGTCGGCCACCTCAAACTCGAGCCCAACCATTCCGGCCGGGACGCCGGGGCGAACCGCCACCTCAGACGCACACTGCCCGTGGCGGTGAATTTCACGGCATTCGCCAGCAGGTTGCTCAGAATCTGGCGCCACCGCATCGCGTCGACATGCACGCGCGCCGGCACACCGGGCTTCAGTTCGCTGACCAGCGCAATGCCCTTTTGCCGGGCGACCACGTGAAACAAATCCGTGAGTTCGTGCATCAGCTGCGGCAGATCCGTGTCGACGGCGGCGAGTTCCATGCGCCCGGCCTCGAGCTTCGCGTAATCGAGCACCCCGTCGATCAGCCGAAGTTGGGTCTGCGCGGCATGATCCATCAGATTCAGGTCGCCGCGCTGCTCGGCAGTGGGCACCGTGCCGCGCAACAGTTCGATCAGGCCGACGAGCACGACGTCGATCTCATCATCCTCGGCACGCACGGCCGCGGGGTCGTCTACCAGATGCTGGTGGGCTCCACCAGCGAGGGCGTCCTGCGCAAGACCAGCCGCCCCGTCCTGCTCGTGCCGGCCGGCGAGTGAAGCGCCTCAGGCCCCGATCGGGTGCCAGGTGGTCTTGAACTCGAGGAAATCGCGGATCGCGTAAAGATCCTGCGCCGAATCGGCGAGCCAGTTGCGGTTTGGGTCGACGAGGTGCACGCGCTTGACGCTGTCCGCCGCGCCGAGACGCAAGGCCCTCCGTTCGTCGGCGTCCGCCGTCGCCGCGCTGATCCCGCGCAGGTGCGCGTGGGTGGCGAAGGTCGGCACGAGTTCCTTGCGAAAACCGGTGAGCAGGTTGACCACGCCGCCGGGCAGGTCGCTGGTCGCCAGCATTTCGCACAGCAAGATCGCCGGGTAAGGATTGGTCTCCGAGACCGCCGCCACGACGGTGTTGCCGCTGGTGATGACCGGGGCGACGAGCGAAATCAGGCCGAGCAGCGCCGGCGCATCCGGCGCAATCACGCCGACCACGCCCATCGGCTCGGTGACGGTAAAGTTGAAGTGCGGCGAGGCCACGGGGTTCACGTTGCCTAGCACCTGCTCATACTTGTCGGCCCAGCCCGCGTAGTAGACGAGCCGGTCCGAACACGCGTCGACTTCACGCGCCGCGGCCCCCTTGGTCGCACCAAAGCGGACGAGCGTGTCAATTAGCTCGGCGCGGCGCGCCTCCACCATTTCGCCGAGGCGGTAAAGGATCTGGCCGCGGTTGTAGGCCGTGCGCTTCGCCCAGCCGGGCCCCGCCTTGGCGGCGGCCTCGACGGCGTTGCGCAGGTCCTTGCGCGTGCACTGCGGGATGTTGGCGAAGAACTCGCCCTTGGCGTCGTTCAGCGCGTAGGTGCGCCCGCTCTCGGAGCGAATGAACGCGCCGCCGACATAAGGCTTCGGGGTTTTGGTGATGGGTAAACGGGTCATGGCGATTTAACCGCAAAGGTCGCTAAGTGCGCAAAGTCAGATGGCTTGGTGTGATCTTGGCGTCCTTGGCGGTGAACAGTGAATGTTAGACGAGCTTGCAGTAATCGAGCAGGCCCTGGCGGCCGCCCTCGCGGCCGAAGCCGCTCTCCTTGTAGCCGCCGAAGGGCGACGTGGGGTCGAATTTGTTGTAGGTGTTGGCCCAGACGACGCCGGCCTTGAGTTCCGTCGACAACTTGAGGATGCGCGACCCCTTGTCGGTCCAGACGCCGGCGCTGAGGCCGTAGGCGGTGTTGTTGGCCTTCTCGACCGCCTCGTCGAGCGTGCGGAACGTGAGCACGCTGAGCACCGGTCCGAAGATTTCCTCGCGCGCGATGCGGTGGCTCATCGTGACATTGGAGAACACCGACGGCTTGAAGTAGTAACCCTTGCCCGGGAGTTTGCAGGCGGGCTGGAACAGGTCCGCGCCTTCCTTCACGCCGGAGGCGACGAGCTCGGTGATCTTCGTCAGCTGCTCCTTCGAGTTGATGGCGCCAATGTCGGTGTTCTTGTCCATCGGATCGCCGACGCGCAGGACCTTGATGCGGGTGCGCAACTTGGCGAGCACCGCGGCGGCCACGGGCTCATGCACGAGCAGGCGCGAACCGGCGCAGCACACATGGCCTTGGTTGAAGAAAATGCCGTTGACGATGCCCTCGATGGCTTGGTCGAGCGGGGCGTCGTCGAACACGATGTTGGCCGCCTTGCCGCCGAGCTCCATGGTCATCTTCTTGTCGGTGCCGGCCAGCGAGCGCATGATGATCTTGCCGACCTCGGTCGACCCGGTGAAGGCGACCTTCGCGGCCGCGGGGTGACCCATGACGGCCGCGCCGGTGTCACCGAAGCCGGTGACAAGATTGACCACGCCGGGCGGGAGGCCGGCATCAGCGACGATCTCGGCGAACTTCAGCGCGGTGATCGAGGTGGTCTCGGCCGGCTTGAGGACGACGCAGTTGCCCATCGCCAGCGCAGGCGCGAGTTTCCACGCCAGCATCAGCAGCGGGAAATTCCACGGGATGACCTGGCCCACCACGCCGAGCGGCGCGACCTTCCGGCCCGGGGCGACGTAATCGAGTTTGTCCGCCCAGCCGGCGTGGTAGAAGAAATGCGCGGCGGCCATCGGCACATCGAAATCGCGCGACTCCTTGATCGGCTTGCCGCCGTCCATCGTCTCGGCCACCGCGAATTCGCGCGCGCGGTCCTGCAACAGTCGCGCGAGGCGATAGATGTATTTCGCGCGCTCACGGCCGGGCAGCTTGCCCCAGGTCGCGAAGGCTTTCGTGGCCGCGGCGTGGGCAGCGTCGACGTCGGCGGCATTCGCGTGCGGAATCTCAGCGAGCTTCGCCTCATTCGCCGGGTTGATGGAGTCGAAATACTTGCCCGACGATGGCGCCACGAACTTGCCGCCGATGAAGAGCGCGTAGCGCGGTTTAAGCTTGGGGTCGGCCGTCTCCGGCGCCGGATCAAAGGCCCAGAGGTCGCCGAAGATCAACTCGGCTGCCGGCCGACCGGCGGAGTGTCGGGATTTTTTGTCAGTCACAGTTGCCATGAGTTTTTAACCACGAATGGACACGAATGCACACCAATGGGGCTAGAGCACGATCCGCTCCCATTCGAGTTTCGCGCGCTTGAAGTTGATGATGAGCCCGACCCGAAGGCCGGTAATTCGCAGGTAATTGAGCATCTGACCTCGCTCGTGGTCGGTGATCCGATCAATGACCTTGGTATCAATGATAACGGCATCAGCCGCGATGAGATCAGGCACATATTCGCCCACGGGACGCGATTTGAACAGAATGGGAAATGACGCCTGCTGTTCGACGGCAATGCCGGCATCCTCGAATGCCAGCACCAAGGCGTTCTCGTAAGGTTTCTCGTGCAGGCCATGCCCAACCTCCTTCACTACCTCGAACGCACAACCAACAATCCGAAACACCAAATCTCGGTGCAGTAATTCCGCGTCGGATTCGTGTCTATTCGTGTCCATTCGTGGTTACACCCTCAGTAGCTCTCCGCGGCTTCGCTGAAGTAATACGGGGCCTGGTAGGCGCCGGTCTTTTCCTTCTCCAGTTGGCGGAGGAGGTCGTTGAGGAGGGAGGACGCGCCGAAGCGGTAGCGGGTGTTGTTGAGCCACTCGTCGCCGAGCGTCTCCTTCACCGCGATGAGGAACTGCAGGGCCTGCTTGGCGGACTTGATGCCGCCGGCGGGCTTCATCGCGATGGGCACGCCGGTATCGAGGTAGAAGTCGCGAATGGCCTCGAGCATGACCTGGTTGTTGCCGAGCGTGGCATTGAGCGAGGTCTTGCCCGTGCTGGTTTTGATGAAATCGCCGGGGCGCAGCACGCGCATCGCGAGAAAGGACGCGGCGCGGATGTTGTCGTAGGTCTCCAATTCGCTGACCTCGAGGATCACCTTGAGCGTCGCCTCGCCGCAGGCCTGCACCACCACGGCAATCTCGTCCTCCACGCGCGCGAGGTCGCCGGCAAGGAAGGCGCCGCGGTTGATCACCATGTCGATCTCGTCCGCGCCGTCAGCCACCGCCGCCTTCACCTCGGCCAGCCGTGTGCGCAGCGGCGCCTGGCCGCTGGGAAACGCCGTGGCCACGGAGGCGACGTTGATCGCGGTATGCGCGAGGTGCCGCGCGGCGTATTTCACCATCGCGGGATAAACGCACACGGCCGCCACCGGCGGGCAATCGAGGCCCGGGTGCGGCGCGACCGCCTTATGGCAGAGCGACTCGACCTTGCCCGGCGTGTCCTTGCCCTCGAGCGTCGTGAGGTCGACCATCGAGACCGCCGCCTTCAGGCCCCAGACCTTCGCCGACTTCTTGATGCTGCGGGTCGCATATTTCGTCACGCGCTCCTCGATGCCGACGGCGTCAACCGTGCCGACCTCGTCAAACAACCGGCGCAAGGCCGCGGGGGAACCTGCTTTCATGGGACGACCACCCTGCCCCACGGACGCCGTGAAAACAACGCAAATTCCGGACGGGGCCGCCGGCATTTTCCTTGCGGCCAGCCCGAATTCGGCGCGCTCTCGCCGGCATGAATCGACCCTTCCTCGTCGCGGCCGGACTGCTCGTCTTCGCCGCCAGCACCGCCTGCTCCAATCCCTTGCCCCCGCCGGCCATCACTGCCGATGTCGCCGGCTGGCACGGTCCGGTCACCGCCAGCACGATTACCGAGGCGACCATCAATGAGGCCAGCGGTCTCGCCCCGTCGCATCGCGCCCCCGGCATTCTTTGGATCAACAACGACAGCGGCGGTGAACCCGTCCTCTATGCCGTCCGCACCGACGGCACCTACCTCGGCTCCGTGCGCATCAAGGGTGCCGTGAACTACGACTGGGAAGACGTGACGTCCTGCGTGATCGACGGTCAGCCCTACCTTGTCGCCGCGGACGTCGGTGACAATTACGCCAAGCGCGACGAATGCGTGCTCTACGTGATCGCCGAGCCCGACCCCGCAGAGCTCGACCCGAAGCTGGAAATCATGGCCGAGCCCGTGCGCGTCATCCGTTACGTTTATCCCGACGGCCCACGTGACTGTGAAAATGTCGCCGTAGATGCCACCGAGGGCGTCATCTACCTTGCATCCAAGCGCACGCTGCCGCCGGTGATCTACACCCTGCCCTTCGCGCCTGAGGATTCCAGCCGCCGGATGACGGCGAAAAAAGTGGGGCCGGCCAACGGCATTCCCGAACCCACCGGCCCGCTGGCCAAGATCGATGCGCCCTGGGGCAAGGCCCGCCACTGGCCCTGCAGCCTCGACATCACGCCCGACGGCCGCCGCGCGGTGCTGCTCTCCTACGGCGAACCTTACCTTTACGAACGCCACGACGGCGAATCCTGGGCCGACGCGTTTGCGCGCGAGGGAGTGCAACTCGCCACCCACGGCCTCATTCAAGCCGAGGGCGCGTGCTTCTCGCCCGACGGAAAAATCCTCTACGTCGTGACCGAGGGCACGCCCGCGCCGTTGCTGACCTACACGTTGACCGCGACGCCTTGAGGTCATGCCCACTCTGCTCGAGCAACTTGCCGGCGGAGACCTCCGGACCTTGGGGCGTTCCACTGCTGTCGCGGCGCAGGTGCTGGCGCAGCCGGACCTGATCGACGAGTTGTTCGACGGCATCGCAAGCGATGACGAAGTCATCAGCGCGCGCGCGAGCGATGCCCTCGAAAAAGTCGCCGCCGCACGGCCCGACTTGCTGCAGCCCTACAAGCAGGAACTGCTGGAACGCGTCGCCCACCTCAAGCACTGGGTCGTGCGCGAGCATGTCTGCCAGCTGCTGCCCCGGCTCGACCCCCTGACCGCAGCGGAACGACGCCGGGCCCTCGCCCTGATCCAAGGCTACCTCGCCGATCGCAGCAGCATCGTGCGGGCCTGCGCGGTGGAGTGCCTCGTGCACCTGAGCGCACCGGCCGGTTTCGCCAATGAACGCGCGCGCGTCATCACCCTGGTCAACGCCAGCGCCGCCCACGGCGATACGCCGGCACTGCGGGCCCGGGCACGGAAGATGCAGCGCCTGTTGACCCGCGCCGCGAAGAAACCAGCGCGGCCCTCCGGCCCATCGGGTTGAACGCGGGCTTGTCGGAACAACCCGGTTGCACCACGCTCCGCTCGGCCCCCTACCTTATGAGCGTTCTCGACATCATCCTCTGCATCTTCATCCCGCCGCTGGCCGTGCTTCTCCGCAAGGGCGCCGGCAAGGATTTCATCATCAATCTGGTCTTGTGGGTGCTGCTCCTCGGCATCGGCGGCGTGATCCACGCCTTCTGGCTGCTGTCGCGGAAAGAATGACCGCCCGCCGGTTCTTTCGTCTCGGGCGCCTCGCCGGGATCTTCCTGGTCGGCGGGCTCCTGTCGCTGCAGGCCGCATCCTTCGCCGACGAGGTCCGGGCCGCCGACACGCGCCGCGTGATGGCCACCATCGCCGGCGACGCCGCACGCTTGGACGACCTCCTGTCGGAGGACCTGCGCTACGGCCACGCCGACGGCCGGCTGCAGACCAAGACCGACTTTCTCGACGCCGTGCGCTCAAGCAAAATGCGCTACGAGGCCTACGACTACGAGGACATGGCCATCGAGCGCGCGGCCGACGGCATCGCCGTGATCACGGGTCGCGCCAGCCTGCGCGTGCGCCTCGGCGACAAGCCCCTCGCCTTCCGCCTGCGCTTCCTCGCCGTGTGGCGACAGGAAGCCGGCGCGTGGCGGTTGCTCGCCTACCAGTCGGCGCAGATCCCCGCCCCGGCAGCCAACTGATCCGCTTTATGCCCATGCCTGTTCAACGCCGTCTCGCCGTTTGGTTTTTCAGTTTCGCCCTGACGCTGTCAGTGGCTTCAGCCCAGGGCCCCGCCCCGGCCGAGGTCAACGATGCGCTGGTGCCCGTGCCCAATCCGGGCCAACCGAAGTTCATGGAATTGCATGCGTCTTTCCTCGCCCGCGGCCAGGCCGGCCCCATCGGCGTGCTCTTTCTCGGCGATTCCATCACCCAAGGCTGGCGCAAGGTACCGCACATTTGGGAGCACTATTACGGCCAATACCAGCCGGCCAATTTCGGCATCAGCGGCGATCGCACCCAGCACGTCATCTGGCGCATCGACCACGGCGAGCTCGACGGCATCTCGCCCAAGGTCGTCGTCTTCATGCTCGGTACCAACAACACCGGCGCGAACACCGCCGCCGAGATCATCGCCGGCAACCGCCGGATCATCGCCCTG
>JBMSWZ010000035.1:0-8547 GCA_049425105.1 Cephaloticoccus sp. | reverse complement strand
AAGCTGATTGGCGGCGAGGGCACGCTCGGCAAGCTCATCTACGACCCGCAGCTGCACGACGAGCTCCTGGCCACGGTCGGCGAGATCAAAGGCGCCGCGTCCGACGCGCGCACCTTCGTCACCGACGCCCAGGAAATCGTGAACCACGTGAAGACCGGCCAGGGCACCCTCGGCGCGCTCGTTTACGATGAGAAGGCCGGCGCCGATCTGAAGGCCACGACCGCCAACCTGCGCAGCGTTTCGGACAAGCTCGCGAAGGGCGAAGGCACGCTCGGCAAGTTGATCAACGACGACACGCTCTACACCAGCGCGCGCAGCACGCTGCAGAAAGCCGACTGCGCGCTCGACGGGCTCAACGATTCCGGACCGATCACGGCCGTGGGCGGGGGCGCCAACGCGCGGTTCTGAGCACCACGGTGGGCCGGCCGGTCCCTCGGCCGGCTTGACCGCAGCGCACGGGAAAAACGCGCAGAGGGACCTGCGCGTCCACCTTTCGCGCGGGCAAACCCGCGGCGGATCTATCCAACAGCTCAGGCCTTCGGGCCGCCTTGGGCGAGGTTCCGGGCGCGGAGGCGCAGGCCGTTGAGGCGGATGAAGCCGGTCGCGTCGTTCTGGTTATACCAGCTCTTCACGCCCTCCATCGAAGCGATATGCGGATCGTAGAGCGAATACTTCGACTTGCGGCCGCAGGTGATGATGTTGCCCTTGTAGAGCTTCAGGCGGACCGTGCCGGTGACGTATTTCTGCGTGTCGTCGACCAAGGCCTGCAGGGCCTCGCGTTCCGGGGCGAACCAGAATCCGTAATACACGAGCTCGGCATACTTCGGGATGAGCGAGTCGCGCAGGTGCATGACCTCGCGGTCCATGGTCAGCGACTCCACCTGGCGGTGGGCCTGCATCAGGATGGTGCCGCCCGGGGTCTCGTAGACGCCGCGCGACTTCATGCCGACGAACCGGTTCTCCACGAGGTCGACGCGCCCGATGCCGTGCTTGCCGCCCAGCTTGTTCAGGGCCTTGAGCACGCCGGCGGGGGACAGCTTCTTGCCGTTCACGGCCACGCAGTTGCCCTTCATAAAATCGAGCTCCACGTATTCCGGCTTGTTCGGCGCGTCCTCCGGCGAGACGGAGAGCTTGAACATGTCCTTGTTGGCCTTGGTAGTCGGGTCGAACCACGGGTCCTCCAGGATGCCGGCCTCGTAGGAGATGTGCAGAAGGTTGCGGTCCATCGAATACGGCTTTTTCAGCGAAGCCTCGACGGGAATCTTGTGCGCCTGGCAGTAGGCGATCATCTCGGCGCGGCCCGGGAAGGCCTCGCGGAAATTGTCCTGCTTCCACGGCGCAATGATCTGCAGGCGCGGGTTGAGCGCCATGTAGGTGAGCTCGAAGCGGCACTGGTCGTTGCCCTTGCCCGTGGCGCCGTGCGCCACGGTGTCGGCCTTCTCCTTCTTCGCGATGTCGACTTGGGCCTTGGCGATGAGCGGGCGCGCAATCGAGGTGCCGAGGTAATACTGGCCCTCGTAGATCGCGTTGGCGCGGATCATCGGGTAGATGTAGTCTTTTGCAAACTCCTCGACGAGATCGAGGGTGTAGTGCTTCGACGCACCGGTCTTGCGCGCCTTCTGCGGGAGGCCCTTGAGCTCCTCCTCCTGGCCGATGTCGGCCGCGAAGGTCACAATTTCCGCGTCGTAGGTTTCGCGGAGCCACTTGACGATGACGGAGGTGTCGAGGCCCCCGGAGTAGGCGAGAACGATTTTCATGGGCGGGACAATTTCAGGCGCGGATGGTTTGGGCGAGAGTGGCCATGATGGCCTTTTGCATGTGAAGGCGGTTCTCCGCCTCGTCGAAGATGATGCAGCGCGGGTTGTCGAGCACCTCCTGCGCCACTTCCTCGCCGGCGTGGGCCGGCAGGCAGTGCATGAAAAGCGCGTCGGGTTTGGCCGCGGCAAAGAGGTCGGCGGTCACGGCGTAGGGCGACATCACGCGGATGCGCTCCTTGGCCTCGTCCTCCTGGCCCATGCTGGCCCAGACGTCCGTGTAAACGACGTCGGCGTCGCGCACGGCCTCCAGCGGGTCGGTGGTGAAGACGTAATCCTTGGTAAAGCCCTCGGCTTGGAGCAGCGCATCGATTTCCGGACCGGGCCCGAACTCAGTCGGGCCGGCCAGCGCCACCTTCATGCCGAACAGCGCGCCGCCGAGAATCCACGAGTTGGCCATGTTGAAGCTGCAGTCGCCAAGGTAGGCGATCTTGCGCCCGCGCAGTGATGCGAACAGGTCGCCGCCCTGCGCCCAGCGCTCGGCCAGGGTGAAGGCGTCGGTGTAGATCTGGCAGGGGTGGAGGAAATCCGTCAGCGCATTGATCACCGGCACGGAACCGCACGCGGCGAGCTCCTCGACCTCGGCGTGGTCGTAGGTGCGCACAATCAGGCCGTGCACGTAGCGCGACAACACCCGGGCGGTATCCGCCACGGTCTCGCCACGGCCGAGCTGAATGTCGTTTTTGTTCAGGAACAGTGCCTTCCCGCCGAGTTCGTGGATGCCGACCTCAAACGACACGCGGGTGCGCGTGCTGGACTTCGCGAAGATCATCGCCCACGACTGCCCGGCCAGGGCCGGCGGGGTGTGGCGGCCGCGTCCCTTCTTCAGGCTCTGCGCCAGCGCAAACAGGCCGGGCAGCTCATGGGCCTTGAAGTCGGTCTCCTTGAGGAAGTGTTTCATGAAAGAAAGGGTTTTTGTAAGCCCCGGGCCGGCGGCTCACGAGTGAAAAATGGCGGGAAATGTCACGCTTTCGCGACGAGAACCGCGCGCAGCATCTCGACCGAGCGCGCAAGCTCGGCCGGCGTGGCGGTCAGCGGGGGCAGGACACGGATGACGTTGTTGCCCGCCGCCACCACCAGCAGGCCCTGCTCGCGCAAGGCCGCGACATAAGGGGCGGGGTCGCCGGTCAGTTGGAGACCGACGAGGAAACCGCGGCCGCGCACGGCCGCCAGCTGAGCCGGAAAATCTGCCGCGAGTTGCTGCAGGGCCGCGATCCACGGCGCGCTGTGCTGGCGGACCTTGGCGAGCAGGTCCTCGCGCTCGATCACATCAAGCACGGCCAGACCCGCCGCGCAGGCCAACGGCGTGCCGCCGAAGGTCGTGCCGTGGGAGCCGGGTTGAAAAAGGTCGGCGTGGCGCTCGCTGATCCAGATCGCGCCAATCGGAAAACCGCCGCCCAGCCCCTTGGCCATCGCGATGGCGTCCGGGCGGATGCCCGCGGCCTCAAAGGCGAAAAAATTACCCGTGCGACCGATGCCGCACTGCACCTCGTCGACGAGCAGGAGCAGGTTGTGCTCGTCGCACAGTTGGCGCAGGCCGAGGAGAAACTCCGGCGTGCAGGGATTGATGCCGCCCTCGCCTTGAATGCTTTCCACTAGGATCGCGGCGGTGTCGGCGTCGACCTGATCGGCGAAGCTCTGGAGATTGTTCAGCTCGGCCACGGCAAAACCCGGCACCAGCGGGCGGAAGCCCTTCTGGATCCTTTCCTGCGGCGTGGCGCTCATGCCGCCGAACATGCGGCCGTGAAAAGCGTTCTTGGCGACGATGACCTTGATGCACTTGCCCTCGACGCCGCTCTTGGCGACGCCATGCAGGCGCGAGAGCTTGATCATGCCCTCGTCCGCTTCGCCGCCGCTGTTGCAGAAAAAGACGCGGCCCGGTCCGGCGTAGCCGACCAGCCGCCGCGCCAGCTCACCTTGGTTCGGGTTGCGGTAGAGATTGCTCGTGTGGATGAGCTCGCCGGCCTGGCGCTGCACGGCGCCGACCCAATGCAGATGGCAATGGCCAAGCGCGCTCACCGCGATGCCCGAGGTGAAATCAAGGTAGGCGTTGCCCGCATCATCCCAAACCTGCGCGCCGCGGCCACGCACCAGTGTCAGCGGGGCGCGGGCGTAGTTCTTCAACACGTGCGCGTCGTAGAGATCGGCGGTGTTGGTGCGGACAAGGGAGGGCGTGCTCATCGGGAAAGGTGCAAAGGTATACGGTCCGCGCGCCCCGCGCCGCAACGGTATTTCGCCCCGCCGCGGGCCTCAGCCGTGCACGATTTCCGTGCCGATGCCCTTGTCCGTGAAAATCTCCAGCAACAGGCTGTGCGGCAGGCGGCCGTCGACGAAGTGGACTCGCTGCACGCCTTCCTGCAGCGCGCGCATCGCGCTGTGCACCTTCGGGCGCATGCCCTTGTCGATGACGCCCTTTTTCTTGAGGTCGTCGACCTGGCTGATCTTGAGCGTGGAAATGAGCGTGGCAGGATTGATCGGGTCGGCGAGGAGGCCCGGGACGTCGCTCATGTAGACGAGGCGACGGGCGCGCAGGGCGCTGGCCACGCGGCCGGCCACGAGGTCGGCATTCACGTTGTAAGGCTTGCCGTCGTAGCCCTCGGCCACCGGGGAAATCACGGGGATGAAGCCCTCGCCAATCTCCTTCTTGATGAGCTTCACCTTCACCTCGGTGACCTCGCCGACATAGCCCAGGTCGATGGGCTTGCCGTCATCGTCGGCCTGAAGCTTTTCGCACACGAGGACGGAGTCGCCGGGCAGTCCCTTCGGCCGGCCGCGCGCGGTGGTGATGGCCTGGCAGACGTCGCGGTTGACGATCTCGTCGAGCGTCTTCTTCACGACGGCGATCGTCGCCTCGTCGGTCACGCGCATGCCGTTCACAAAATTGGCCTGCAGGCCCGACGTTTCCATCGCCCGGGTGATGGCCTTGCCGCCACCGTGCACGACCACGACGTTGATGCCGACGGCGGCGAGGAACGCGATGTCGTAGGCCACGAAGTTGCGCACCGCGGGATCAGGATCATCCATGAAACTGCCGCCGTATTTCACGACGAAGGTGGAGCCGCGAAAATCCTGGATGTAAGGCAGCGCTTCCAGGAGGACGCGGGCCTTGGCGGTGACTTCGGCAACGTTCATCAGCGGTAAAAAATGCGCAGGGATTGGTTTGGTAAAACCCGGCGGCGGCAGGAAAGCGCCGGCGCCGGTCACGGGAGAAGCCAACGCATAATCCGCCGAGGCCGGGGTTTTCCACAAAAATATTGCGCGCCGCGGATCGCGGCGCCGCCGCGTTTTCGCTTCACACCTCGCCCGCGCGGCCTCAGTTCTACCGCCGTGGCGAGCACTTCCTTGACCTTTTCTTCCCTCGCGGCCCACCGCGAATGGCTGACGGCTCAGGCCGCGCTGCCGGCCGGCTTCAAGGTGGGCACCACGCGATTCGAGTTCATGCCGCGCGAGGCGCCCAAGCCCGCGCGGATGACGCTGACGCTGATCGCGCTCGAATCGCCAACCACCGATTTCGCGGCCGTCTTCACCCGCAACGCCCTGCCCGGCGCCCCCGTGAAGGTCGGTCGCCGGCGACTGGAGGAAGCCGCGCTCGGCGCCATCGTGGTGAACAACAAGATTTCCAACGTGTGCGCGCCGGACGGCGAAGCCGCGTCGGAAAAGGTCTGCGCCAAGACCGGCGAGCTGCTCGGCCTGCCCGCGAGCGCGGTGCTCCCCTCCTCCACCGGGGTCATCGGCTGGAGTCTGCCCGTTGAGCAGATGCTTGCCGCACTGCCAGCTGCGGTGCCGACCCTCCAAGGCGAGTCAATCCTCCCGGCCGCCGAGGGGATTGTGACGACCGACCTTTATCCGAAGATTCGCCGGGCCGAAGTGGGCGGCGGCAGCATCGTCGGCATCGCCAAGGGCGCGGGCATGATCGAGCCGAATCTCGCGACGATGTTGGTCTACGTCCTGACGGATCTCGCCGTTCCGCGGGCGGAGTTGCGTGCCATGCTGAACCGCGTCGTCGGCCCGAGTTTCAACAGCATCAGCGTCGACAGCGACACCAGCACCTCGGACACGGTCGTCCTCATCTCCACCGGCCGCGTCCCCTGCGCCAGCCACACCGCCTTCGAGGCTGCATTGGCCACCGTTTGCTGCGACCTGGCCGAGGACGTGGTGCGCAACGGCGAGGGCGTGCGCCATGTGCTCCGGGTCGCCGTGACCGGCGCGCCCGACGAAACTACGGCCCGTCAGCTCGGGAAGGCCGTGGTCAATGCCCCGCTCTTCAAGTGCGCAGTAGCGGGCAACGACCCGAACGTCGGCCGGCTCGTGCAGGCGATCGGCAAGCACGCGGGCGCCCTGCCCGGCGGCGGGCTCGATCTCTCCCGATTGCGGCTGACGCTCGGCGGCATTGAGATTTTTGCGCGCGGCGTGTTTCAGCTCGATCCACAAAAGGAGCAGGCGCTGGTCGCCCACCTGAAGTCGGCGGAACTTTACGCGAGCATCATTCCGGCGGACGGCGTGTATTCGGCCGCGATCGATTACCCGCCCCACGAACGTTGCGTCGAAATCGGCATCGATCTCGGGGCGGGCAGCGGCGCGGCGACCGTGATCGGCGGCGACCTCACGCACGAATACGTGAGCGAAAACGCCGATTACCGCAGCTGACGCGGTTTCAGACCAAGCCGGCGGTTTCGGCGAAGCCGCACCACAGGTTCATGATCTGCACGGCTTGGCCGGCGGCACCCTTGACGAGGTTATCCTCGGCCGAAGTGATCACGAAATTCTTGGTGCGGGGATCCAACACCGCGGCGAGATCGATGCGGTTGGTGCCGGTGACATGGGCCGTGTCCGGCGTTTCACCCGTCGGCAGGATCTGCACAAACGGCGCGTCGCCATAGGCCGATTCCCAAGCGGCATAGAGCGCCGTGATGTCCGCCTTGGCGGCCGGCACGGTGATGGTCGTGGCGATGCCCCGCCGCATCGGGGCGAGGTGCGGGTTGAATTGGATGACGATTGGGCCGCCGGCATGCAGGGACAGCTGCTCCTCGACCTCGGCCAAGTGCCGGTGCTTGGTCAGGCCATAGGCCTTGGCGCTCTCGGCGCGCTCGACGAATAGATACATCTCCTCGGCTTTCTTGCCGGCGCCGCTGACGCCGCTGAAGGAATTCACCACGATGTGCTCACGGGCTATGACGCCGGCCTTCAGCAACGGCACGAGGGGGACCAACATGCTGGTTGGATAACAGCCCGGCGCCGCCACAAGGCCGGCCTCCGTTTGCCACGCCGGGGCGGTGATCTCGGGCAGGACGTAGCGGGCGTCCTTGATGAGTTCCGGGGCGTGATGCTCGCCGTAATACCGCTGGTAGGTGGCGAGGTCGCTGATCCGGAAGTCGGCGCTCAAGTCGATGACCTTCTTGCCTGCGGCGACCAGGGCCCGGGCATAGGTCGCGGCTGCGCCGTGTGGCAGCGCGAGGAAAAACAGGCTCACGTCGCTCGCCGCCAGCGCCGCCGGGTCCGAATCCACGAACGTCAGGCCGTGGTCCGCACCCCGCAGGGACGGGATGACCCGGGACAGCGGTTTCCCGGCATGCGTGCGGGAGGTAACGGTCGTCAACTCGACCTCGGGATGACCGAGGAGGAGTTGGACCAGGACTTCACCGGTATAACCGGAGGCACCGACAACGCCGACTTTCATGATAGGGAGGATTCAGGTTTCAGGAGGGGGGAGAGTCACGAGGAAAATAACGGCACAAAAAAAGCGGGCCGGTAGTCGGCCCGCTTTGAAAGTTGCAGTTGGCGTCTCGCTTAGCGCTTGGAGAACTGGAAGCGCTTGCGGGCGCCGGGCTGGCCGGGCTTCTTACGCTCTTTCTCACGCGGGTCGCGGGTGAGGTGGCCGGCCTTCTTGAGGGCGGCGCGGAGCTCCGGGTTGAGTTTCTCGAGGGCGCGGGCAATGCCGTGGGCCACGGCCCCGGCCTGGCCGGCGACGCCGCCACCGGTGACATTGGCGGTCACGTCGATCTTCTCGCGCAGCTCCACGGTGAGGAGGGGCGCATAGGCCTGCTTCGAGAAATTCTCGTGGGTGAAATGGACGTCAAAATCGCGGCCGTTGGCGACGAGCTTGCCGGAGCCTTCAGTGAGGCGGACGCGGGCGGTCGCGGTCTTGCGGCGGCCGGTGGCGGTAAAGACGGTCGTTTCGGTGCTCATGGTCGGATCAGAGGGCGATCTTCACGGGGTTCTGGGCCTCGTGGGAGTGGGTCGAACCGCCGAAAACACGGAGCTTCTTCAGCATCTGGCGGGCGAGGCGGTTCTTCGGCAGCATGCCCTTGACGGCATGCTCGATGATAAATTCGGGACGATTCTTGCGGACGTCGGACAACTTGCGGTAGCTCTCGCCGCCGACATAGCCCGAGAAGAACATATACTTGTTCTGCTCTTCCTTCTTGCCGGTCAGGACCACCTTGTCGGCATTGATCACCACCACGTAGTCGCCCGTGTCCACATGCGGGGTGTAGTGCGGGTGGTTACGGCCGCGGATGACGTTCGCGATCTTGACGGCGAGACGGCCGAGCACCTGCCCCTCGGCATCAATCAGATACCATTTGGGCTGCACCGTCTCTTTTTTGGCAAGGATGGTTTTCATGGGAAAAGAGGCCAATAGCTAGGGCCCGTATTGGTCGTGTCAATTATTTTGATGGCAAAAAATCCGCCCCGGCGGGTGCCGGGGCGGGCGAAAGGTCGAATCTGGATGGTA
>JBMSWZ010000034.1:0-8602 GCA_049425105.1 Cephaloticoccus sp. | reverse complement strand
GTGCGGTCGTGATAGTGCCGGCATGCTCGCCCGATTCCTCCAGGCCTTCATCCCGCTGTTCGTGGCGGTGGATCCCGTCGGCTTGGCGGCGATCTTCCTCGCGCTGGGCCGCGGCACGGCGCTGGCGGCGCGGCAGCGCATCGCGCGGCAGGCGACCCTGACGGGCGGCGCCGTGGCCCTGCTGTTTCTTTTCCTCGGCAAGGGCATCTTCTCCGCGCTGGGCATCACGGTCAGCGATTTCCAGATCGCGGGCGGCCTGATCCTGTTCGTGCTGGCGGCGCGCGACCTGATCCATTCCGCGGCGGAAGAACCGGCGCCGTTGGTCGAGGGCTTCGGCGTCGTGCCGCTCGGCATGCCGTTGATCGCGGGGCCCGCGACGATTGCGACGCTCCTGCTCCTCGCGAACACCGTGGGCGTCCTCCCCACCCTCGCCGCCCTCGTGGCCAACCTGGCGCTGGTGGCGGTGGCTTTCGCCTACAGCGACTGGCTCGGCCGCAAGATCGGCCCGACCGGCCTGCGCGCCATCTCGAAAATCATCTCGATGCTCCTCGCCGCCATCGCCGTGGCGATGATCCGCCGCGGTATTTTGGGGTGAGGGTGTGAGGTTTTTTCACCACGAAGACACGAAGGGCACTAAGACTGAGGCAAAAGCAGACGGTCCGTTCCGTTCTGGGCCTTTGTGACCTTCGTGTCTTCGTGGTTAATCCCAACCCAACCCCTCAACCGCCGAACGTCGTCAGCAGTTCGGCGTAGGTTTTGGCGGCGCGGGTGAGCTCGGAGAGTTTGGCGCGCTCGTTGATGGCGTGGATGTCCTCGCCGCCGGGGCCGTAGCCGAGGGTCGGGATCTTCAGGTGGTGGGAGAAGAAATGCATGTCGTTGAAGCCGGACGAAACGCTGAACACGGGCTGGCGCCGGCGCACGCGGCCGAGGCTGCCGGCCAGCGCGGCGGCGAACGGGCCCCCGGGTGCGTTGTAGCACGGGTGGTTGTCCGAGACCTTGGCCATGGTGATCTTGCACTGCGGGATTTTCTTCGCGGCGGCGGCGAGGAAGGCGCGCAGGTCGGCCTCGGCCTGGTCCACCGTCTCGATCGCGAGCACGCGGCGGTCGATGGAAAAGCGCGCGAGCGCGGGCACGGTGTTGATCTTGCCGCCCTCGCCGGAGGCGAAGACGCCGCCGATGTTCATCGTCGGACGCATGACCTTGTGGTCCGGCGTGGTGAACGACTGCTTCGCGAGCTTCGCCTTGTAGTCCTCGAGGGCGAGGACGAGCGCAGACATCTTTTCCAAGGCGTTGACGCCTTTCTCGGGCGTGGAGCCGTGGGCGGCGCGGCCGTGCACGGTGACCTCGAGCCAGACGACGCCGTTGTGGCCGCAGCAGATTTCGTCGCCCTCGCCGCCTTCCATCACGATGGCGTAGTCGGGCTTGATCGGGGCGTTCTCAACCAGCCAGCCGGCGCCGAGCAGCGAGTCGGTTTCCTCGTCGGCGGTGAACGACACCTCGATGTTGAGCGTGGGCGTGGTCTTGGTGGCCTTGAGCGCCTGCAGCGCCAGCAGCAGGCTGGCGATGGAGCCCTTCATGTCCGCCGTGCCGCGACCGTAGATCCAGCCGCCGCTGACCGCGCCGCTGAACGGGCTGCCGTGCTTCCAGGCGCCGGAAACGGGCACGACGTCGTAGTGCGCGTTGAAGTGGATGGTCTTGGTCGCGCCGCGGGCCTTGAGCGTGCCGAGGACGTTGAAACGCGGCTTGTCGTGCTGCTCGGGCGGGAGAACTTTCTTGGCCTTGGCCGCGGGGATGGGAATGCGGCGGGCCTTGAGGCCGACGGACTGCAGCTCGTGCACGAGGTAGGACGTGATGGTCGCGTAGCTGTGACCCGGAGGATTGACCGTGGCGATGCCGACGAGCTGCTGGAGGCGGGCGATGAGGTCGCCGGCGTGGGCGTCGATGTAGGTGGCGGGCGTGGAGCGCATGGCGAAAGGAATTTGGGCGGTGAAGTGGTGTCAGGGGCCCGTCACCTCGAGGTAAATCAGGCGCGCCAAGGTCAGGGCCACCATCGTCAGGAACACGGGCCGCACGAAGCGAGCGCCTTTTTTGACGACGAGCCCCGAGCCGATCTTGGCGCCGACGAGCTGGCCCGCGCCCATCGCGAGACCCGCGCCCAGGTGCACGCTGCCGTGGAGAAAAAACACCGCGAGCGAGGCGAGGTTGCTGGTGGCGTTCACCACCTTGGTGTGGCCGGTGGCGCGCACGAAGTTCATGCCTTGCACGGCGACGAACGACATCGTCCAGAACGCCCCGGTGCCCGGGCCGAAGAAGCCGTCGTAGAAGCCCAGGCCGAGCCCAAACGCGGTGAAGAACGTGCCCCACCGCAGCCGCGGCTGGTGGTCGTGGTGGCCCACCTGCGGCCGCAGGATCGTGTAGATCAGGATGGCGCCCAGCAGCCAGGGAATCAGCCGGCTGAGTAAGTCCGAGTCGAGCGCCGACACCGTGAATGCCCCGGCCGCCGCGCCGACAAAGGTGAGCGCGATGGCGAGCCGGCAGTCGCGCAGCTTCACGACGCCCATGCGCGCGTAGTGCCACGCGGCGGAGGTGCTGCCGAAGGACGACTGCAGCTTGTTCGTGCCGAGCGCGAGCGGCACGGGCAAGCCGAGGTTGAGCAGCACCGGCACGGTGATGATGCCGCCGCCGCCCGCCATGGAGTCCACCAAGCCGGCGATGATGCCGGTCAGAAAAAGCAGCGGGTAATGCCAGAGTGACATCGCGGCCCGAGCCTGCTGGGCTGTCCGGCCATGGACGAGGCGGAAATCATCATCGCGCGCCTGGGCCTGGCGCCGCTGCCGGACGAGGGCGGATTCTTCCGTCGGATGTGGACCGCGCCGACCGCGCCCGGGGTGCGTCCGGCGGGCACGGCCATTCTCTATCTGGTCACGCCCGCGGGGTTCTCCGCGCTGCATCGGCTGCCGACCGACGAAGTCTGGCACTTTCACGCCGGAGATCCGTTGGCGCTGATGTGGCTGATGCCGGGAGGTGCGATTGAGCGCGCGACCCTGGGCGCGGACATCGTTGCGGGTCATCAGCCGCAAGCGGTTGTGCCCGTCGGGGCGTGGCAGGGTGCGCGTCTGGCGGATGGGGCGGCGCGGGGGTGGAGTTTGGTCGGATGCACGCTGGCACCCGGCTGGGACGAAAAGGAATTTACCCTAGGCGATCGGGCCGCTTTGTGCCGGGAGTTTCCGGCGGCGGCAGACGAGATTATCCGGCTCACGCGGTGAATTGGTGTAGGGCGGGGTCTCCGAACCCCGCCTTCGCTTTCGTTGCACGCCCAGACGGCGGGGTTTGGAAACCCCGCCCTCCATTCTGATCCGCGGCATCCGCGTAATCCGCGGAAAAATCTCCGTCGCGTGCGCGCACGAGATGCCTTTTGACAGCACCTCGCGGCGGACTACGGTGCGGGGAAATCATGACGCTGGCCGACCTGAGAAAAGAATACAGCCTCGCCGGACTGAAGGAGACGGACCTCGCGAAGGATCCGTTTCGTCAGTTCGACAAGTGGTTTCAGGAGGCCGAGGCCGCGAAGATCGCCGAGCCCAACGCCATGACGCTGGCCACGGCCGCGCGGGACGGCCGGCCCTCGGCGCGCACGGTTCTGCTCAAGGGCGTGGATGGACGCGGTTTCGTGTTTTATTCCAACTTTGAGAGCCGCAAGGGCCGCGATCTCGACGCCAATCCCTTTGCCACGCTCGTGTTTCCCTGGATCGCGCTGGAGCGCCAGGTGATCGTGAGCGGGCCGGTGGTGAAAACGTCGCGCGAGGAGGCCGAGGCGTATTTTCACAGCCGTCCGCTCGCGAGCCAGCTCGGCGCGTGGGCGTCGTCGCAGAGCACGATCATCTCCGGCCGCGCCCCGCTCGAGGAGAGCATGAAGACGGTGGAGAAGAAATATGCGGGCCGCACCGTGCCGCTGCCGCCCTTCTGGGGCGGCTACCGCCTGGCCCCGGAAACGGTCGAGTTCTGGCAGGGCCGCCGCAGCCGGCTGCACGACCGGTTGCGTTATCGCCGCGAATCCGACGGCAGCTGGACCGTCGAGCGTCTCTCGCCTTGAAAAAGAAAACCGCATCGCGCCGGTCGGCCCCCCGTTCCGGCGCCCGCCCCGCCCCGGCGCTGCTCGCCTCGGCCCTGGCATCGCTGGGCGAAGGCGTGCTCGTGCTGGCGCGGCCGCTGCGCAAGGCCGGCCTCACCATCGTGCACGCCAACGCGGCGTTTTGCCGCATGAGCGGCTACGCCGCGGCGGAGCTCACGGGTCGCGGGCACGGCCTGTTGCACGTGGAGCCGGCGGATCGCGAGCGCCTCGCGCTGTGGTTGCGGGCCGGGGCGGATCATCCGCTCAGCGGCGAGAGCTACCTCAAGCGCCAGGATGGCGACACGCTTTCCGCGGCGTGGACCTTCAGTGTGATCGCCGAATCCGGAAAGCCGGGCCACCTCGTGGCGATCTACCGTGACACCACCGAGCGCCGCGGGCTGCAGAAGATCGAGGGCCACACCCAGCGGCTCGAGGCCGTGGGCCGCCTCGCCGGCGGCGTCGCGCACGACTTCAACAACCTCACTTCGGTCATCAACGGCTACTGCGAGATGCTCGCGCCCCAGCTCGAGGACCATCCGCGCGCGTTGCACGACGTGACGGAGATTCATCGCGCGGGCCGCAAGGCCGCGGACCTCACGCGGCAACTCCTCGCCTTCGGCCGCCGCCAGCCGCTCGACAAGCGCGTGATCGACCTCAACCAATTCGTACGCGAGAACGAAGGCATCCTGACCCGCCTGCTCGGGAGCACGGGCAAGCTCGTGCTGGAACTGGACGGCGCGGTCGGGCACGTGCGCACCGACCCGACGCAGTTTCAGCAGGTCCTGCTTAACCTCATGCTCAATGCGCGCGATGCGCTGCGCGATCGTGGCACGGTGACCGTGCGCACGGAGCAGCGCACGGTCCGCAGCGGGCAAAACCGCCGCGCGACGGATCCGGCGCCGGGCACCTACGCGGTGCCGACCGTTCAGGACAACGGCACGGGCATGGACAAGGAGACGCAGGAACACCTGTTCGAGCCGTTCTTCACCACCAAGGCCAAGGGCAAGGGATCCGGCCTCGGGCTCGCGCTCGTCTATGGCGTGGTGCAGCAGAGCGGCGGCTTCATCACCGTGCGCAGCGAATTGCTCGTCGGCTCGACTTTTGAGATCGTGCTGCCGGTCGAAGCGGCGCCGGCGGTGCCCGTGCCGGCCGCCGTGCCCGCCGGCATCCCGGCGATCCCCGCCACGCGCGGTCACGAGGTGGTCTGCGTGGTCGAGGACGACGCCGTGTTGCGCAAGATGGTCGCGTGCATCCTGACCGCCGACGGCTACCGGGTGATCGATGCGGCCACGGCAGCCGAGGCGCGGCAGCGGGCCAATGCCTTTGGCAAGCCCATGCAGCTGCTGGTCATTAATCTCTCCGGTCCCGACGGCGAGAAACTCGCCAAGGCACTGCACGGCAAATCCCCCGACTTGCGCGTGCTCAACGCGTGCAATCACAACGCCTGGCAGACGCTCGACTGGCTCCCCGTCGCGCACCAGGCCGCCCTGCCCCGTCCCTTTGCGCTCAGCGAATTGCTCAAGGCTGCGCGCCGCCTGCTCGACGCCTGAGGGTGGACCGGGATTCCGCGCATGAAGCTGCACCTGTTGTCCGACCGTGCCGGCAGCGCCGCGGAAAACATGGCGACGGATTTTCTCTTGTTGCAGCGTTACCCAGAAACCGCGGTGCGGTTGCGTCACTACGGCTGGCTCCGTCCGGCGTTCACCTTTGGCTACAGCCAAAAGCTCGCGTTCGTGCGCGAGCAGCTGCCGCCGGACAAGGGGCTTGAACTGTGCCGCCGGCCCACCGGCGGCGGCGTGGTGGATCATCGCGACGACTGGACCTACGCGCTGGTGATCCCGCGCGGTCACGCCTTGGAGGAGGTGCCGGCCACCGAAAGCTACCGGCTCATCCATGAGGCGCTGGCAGTGGCGCTGGGCTGGCAGGGGGTCCTGGCCGAGGTGAAACGCGAGGTCGACGAGCCGCCGGCGAAAGGCGCGGCCGCGGCGCCGGGGGTTTGCTTTCAGCATGCGGAGCGGTTCGACGTGGTGCACGCCCGCGGCGGGGCCAAGATCGCGGGCGCGGCGCAGAAGCGCAACAAACACGGGCTGCTCTTCCAGGGCTCCGTGGCGCGCGCGGTCGTGGGCCCCAAGGTCGACTGGGAAAAGGTTTACACCGACTTCGCCGCCACGGTCGCGCGTTTGCTGGAAGTCGACGCCGATGCGGTGCCGTGGCCCGATTGGAACGAAGACGAACTTTACGGCCTTACCGAGCAATACGCCTCGCCGGAGTGGCTGGAGTATCGCTGATGGCGCCGAAGTGCATCCGCCGACTGCGCGGAGGAACGCGGATCAAGACAGCTGAACCTGGATTGAGTGTAGGGCGGGGTCTCCGAACCCCGCCGAGTTTTGGAAATCCGCGAAGATCCGCGTAATCCGCGGAAAGGAATTCGGAACGGCGGGGTATGGAAACCCCGCCCTACATCAGAATTAGACTCAGGCCGCCGGGGCGGCGGGCGCAGCCGGCGCTTCCGCGGGGGCCGGGGCCGGCGGGGGCTCGGGTTGCCAGAAGTAGCGGCCGCGGCGGTTGTGATCGAGGCGCACGGCGATGGCGGCGAGGACGAGCAGGACCAGAACCAGAAGCCAGGTGCGCAGCGTATGCTTCTTCGGGGCGTAGGGGTCGCCGAGGATGCGTTTCGCGTCCTTGGGCAACTCGGCTTGGTCGGTGAGCGCGGTGCCGAAGGGCACGGAGATTTTCACGCGGCCGTTGATGGCCCAGCCGTTGGCGTCGAGAATCGGGCCGAGGTTGCGCTGGCGGAGCTTGATCCACGCGATGAGCATCGACGGGCCGGAGATCAGCAGGATCACGCCGATGATGCCGAGCGGCATGTAGAAGCCGAGCCCGAGGAAGCCGGCGACGAATCCGCCAAGGAGCGAGCCGATTGCGCCGAGACCGACGCCGAGGGCGGCGACGGTGCCGACTTCAAACTTGGGCTTGGCGCCCGCCGTCGCGGTCTTGCCGGTGGCGGCGGTGTCGACCGTGGAGGTGGCCACGTTTTGCAGCTTGGCGGTGGCGTCGGTGTCGGCCGCGGCCGCGCGCTTGGCGACCTGCTCCTCGATGAAGCGCACAAACTTCTTGTAGGGCGCCCAGAACGCCTGGCGCACGCTGATCGGGTTGTCGATGAGCTTGGTGATGGTGGCGTCCCAGTCGCGGCCCTTGCGGTCATAGAACACGCCGTGGCGGCCGACGAAGAGGTAGTCGCTGTCGCCCTGCGTGAAGCAGGCCGCGATCTGCACCTTTTCGCCACCGGGGCGCAAACAGTCCACGTAGGCGATGTAGGCCTTGCTCATGGCGCCGAGCACGGCGTGCGCCGCGGGGTTGTCCACCCGAATGCACAGCTCGCAGGAGCGGCTGTCGAGATAGAGCGTGCCGGCCTGGAAAATGGCGAGGCGGTCGCGCGAGAAGAAGTCGGCGAAGTTGACGAAGTTGTGCAGCAGGTCGCGCAGGTCGCGGTGGTAGCGCGCGAGGCGTTCGACGTCGCTGATCGCCTTGAACTCGGGCTCGAGGGCCTTGTCCTTCGCGACGAGCGCGGCGAGGGCCTCGCGGCCGGCGCCGGCGAGGATTTCCTTGGCGCGGGGCAGGCCGAGTTTCTCCACCGCGGAGCCGGCCTTGCCGCCGAGCCAGGTCTCGTAGGGGGCGAACTTGGCGTTGAGCGCCAGCCACTCCTGCGCGGTGAGCGTGGTCTGGTCGGCGCCGAAGATGGGCGTGACGGCCACGGCGTGCAGCGTGGCGAGCGCGGTGGTCCAGGCGGGGTTGACGCCTTGGAGCAAGGGGAGCTGCTGGCTGGACTCGACCCGCGCGAGGGGAAACTCGGCGACCTCGTCGGCGGAGAGCTTCAGGTCCTTGGTGGCGATGGCGAGGTATTCGGACTCGCTGCGATTCAGCGCGGCGATGGCGCGCGGATCGAAGGCGGCCATGCGGCAGCGGGCGAAGTAGTCCTCGACCTTGGCGCGCACGGCCTTGATGGCGTTGCACGCGGCGGCGGTGGCATCGCCGAGCACGGCGATGTCCTTGGTGCCGCTCTGCTCGACCCAGGCGGTGTAGGCGGCGAGGTCGTTGAAAAACGTGTCGATCTGCTCAGCGGTGACGCCGGTGGCGCCATTGCGCGAGACGGTGCCGCCAAGGCAGGCGATGATGTCCTTGATGAGCGCCTGCACCGCGGGGTCCTCGGTGGCCTCGGGCGGAATGATGCCGGAGCCGTTGAGGACGCTGGCGGAAAAGATGGCGGCGGTGTTGGCGGCGTCGGCCGTGCTCAGCGCCTCGTCCTCGCCCTTGCCGAGGCTGCGCAGGATCTGGCGCGCCGAGGAAACAAGGATGGCGCCGTCCGGCGACGAAGTGTTGATGGCCTCCAGTGCGAGCCGGTCGCGGCCCTGCAGCAGGTCGCCCGGGCGATCAAGCCGCGCGGCGGCCCACTTCACGGCGCCGATGAGCTCGGGCACGCGGATGCGGCCG
>JBMSWZ010000033.1:0-8813 GCA_049425105.1 Cephaloticoccus sp. | reverse complement strand
TTTCCAGCAGCAGCACACCGCCGTCGGCCAGGACCGCGGCCTTGGCTTCGGCCTGCGGAGTTGCGGCCAAGGCGCTTTGGCCGTCATCGCCTTGGTCCACGGAAGTGTGGAGCGGCCTGCATGCCGCCGCGGGCTATGCGCTGGTGCGGTGGTGGGGTTACCGCGGCTTCGAGCGTCTGATGCAGGGTTTGATGAGCGTGATGTTTGTGACCGTGTTGTTGTGCGCCGTGCTCATGCCCGGGGACCTGGGCGCGATTTTCGAGGGACTCCTGTGGCCGACGGTGCCCCCCGGCTCCGTGCCGCTCTTGCTGGGCGCCATGGGGGGCGTGGGCGGGAGCGTGACGTTGCTGTGCTACGGCTATTGGTTGCGGGAAAAACAGTGGCGCGGCGAAGCCATGCATGGCCGCACGCTCTGGGACCTGGGCACCGCCTACGCGCTGACAGGCTTCTTCGGTCTGGCGGTCGTGGTGATCGCGGCAACGGTGAAACCGGCCGATGCTTCGGGCAATGCGCTGGTGCTGGCGCTGGCCGGGCAACTGGGCCAGGTGCTGGGGCCGGCCGGCAAATGGTGTTTCCTGGCGGGTTTTTGGTGCGCGGTATTCACCTCGCTGCTCGGCGTCTGGCAGGGCGTGCCCTATCTGTGGGCCGACAGTGTGCGGACCCTGCGCCGGAAGGAAGTGCCCGCGGAGGGCCTGACGCGGAGCCGGGCCTATCGCTGGTTTCTGCTCTACCTCGCGTTTCCGCCGCTCCTGTTGCTCATCTGGCAGCGACCGCTGGCGATCGTGGTGCTTTACGCCATCGCCGGCGCATTCTTCATGCCGTTTCTCGGGGCCACACTTTTGTGGATGAACAACCGGCGGGATTGGGTGGGGTCGCTGCGCAACCGGTGGAGCACCAATGTCGTGCTCGGGTCGTCGTTGGTGCTGTTTCTGGCGGTCTTTGCGCTGTAACTGGCCACGCGGCTGGGCTACTGAAACCTGGACCGAAAAAAGCCCCGACCATGGGTCGGAGCAAGGAGGACACCGGCGGACTTATTTCGCGAGGCTGGCCCGCAGGTCCTCGAGCTGGCCGGCGCTGCCAAGAAGCTCGTTGCGGGACGCAATGAACTTGGCGTATTCGGCCATGAAGATTTTGCCCGGGGGACGGAAATCGAACTCGCCGGACTTTTCCTTGAAGAACTCGCGGTGGACCCGGGTCCAGACGAGGCGGCCGTCGGTGTCGATATTGACCTTGGTGACGCCGAGCTTGGCGGCGGGGAGATACTCCTTCGGGTCGACGCCCATGGAGTCCTTGATCGTGCCGCCGGCGGCGTTGATGCGTGCGACCTCGTCCTGGGGCACCGAGGAGGAGCCGTGCATGACGAGCGGGAAACCGGGGAGGCGGGCCTTGATTTTCTCGAGCACATCGAAGTGCAGGGATTGCCGGCCCTTGAACTTGAAGGCGCCGTGGCTGGTGCCGATGGCGCAGGCGAGGGAATCACAACCGGTCTGCTTGACGAAGTCCTCGGCCTCGGCCGGGTCGGTCAGGCAGGCGTTGCCTTCCTCCACCTTGATGTCCTCCTCGACGCCGCCGAGCATGCCGAGCTCGGCCTCGACGGAGATGCCCTTGGCGTGGGCGGCGTCCACCACGCGCTTGGTGATGGCGACGTTTTCCTCAAACGGGTCGTGCGAGGCGTCGATCATGACCGAGCTAAAAAAGCCGGACTTGATGCAGTCGTAGCAGGTCTGCTCGTCGCCGTGATCCAGGTGAACGGCAAAAATGGCTTCCGGGAAAATCTCGGAGGCCGCGCGGATGATGGCCTCGAGCATGCGCTTGTCGGTGTATTTGCGCGCGCCCTTGGAAATCTGAATGATAAACGGGGCCTTGGAATCGATGCAGCCCTGGAACAGGCCCATGGCCTGCTCGGCGTTGTTGATGTTGTAGGCGCCGACGGCGTATTTCCCGTAGGCGTGCTGGAAGAGCTGGGCGGTGGTGACGATCATGGGAAGGAAGGGAAGGGTGCCAACGGGCGGCAAAGGCGACAAGCCTTTACTCCCGGTTGACGGACTTCACTGGCGGGTTTGGACGCGTTGTTCACGCACGAGCCGTGCCAGCTCCTGTCCCGCGAGCATTTCCGCCCGAATTTGTCGCAAAGCTGCAACTTGATCCGGCGCTAGAAAGCTCTGGGCCTGGGCTACGACGGAGTCGGTAATGAGCAGGATCGAGGGAATCGCCACGCCTTCGCCGCCGGACAGGCGATCGGCCAGTGGAGTCAGGCTGCGGGCCTCAATATAGCCGGTATCGCGGTGGGTCGCCGTCAGCAACGTCACCAACCGGGCTGACTGGTCTGCGGTCAGCGGGGTGGCCGCGTAACTCAAGCGCTGGTCGATCCGCCCCACGACCTGACGATATGATTCATTGGCGTTGTAGCTTTCGTAGGTCGCGAAGCGGTCCTCGCCGAGGAGGTCGCGGATTTGCGCTGCGACCTCGGCCTCGCCGGACTCGATCAGGCCGCGGATGACGTCGCGATTGTCCCGCAAGGTGAGTCCCTCCTGACGGCTGGCCATGAGCACGTCGCCGCGGACGCTGCCCATTTCCAGCAGGAGGTCCTTGAGGGCGGCCAATTCGTCTGGGGCGAGATTCAGCTGGCGAAACAGCGCGGCGTAGCGCCCGTCGAGGCTGCCCTGTCGCGCCAGTTGTTGGAGGCGCTGAAATTCCGGATTCTCGCGCAGTTCGCGCAGGGCGGATTCCCGGGCCCGCAGGTTCTCCCGGATGGAGTCGGCGGCCGGGGTCGCGGTGAGGGGGGCGACCGATGCTGGGGCAGCCGGCGGGGGCGGTGAAGTGGTACCGGCTGGTGGGTTGGCCGTAAGCGCGGAGTTCGCGCGCATGGGCCCGGCCCGGTTCTCGGCGCGCCACGCCCAAAAGGACGCGGCGCCGGTCGTGCACGCCAACAATCCGATCAGGACATTCTTGCCGCGGCTCATGGGTCCGGACCCTGTGCGTTCGGTGGCAGGGCCGCAAGCCTCGGCGTCAGGCGAGCCGTGCGGCTGGAATGGTCAGCCGCGCCCACCCCAGGGCACCTAGCTCATCGCTTCGGAAACCACCCGGTCGTTACTTCACCGAGGGGGAAACTCGAAGTCCGCCTTGTCCTTTTTCGGGCCGAGGACGAGGTAGGCGCTGAAGTTCGAGCCGCGCTTGGACACAAAGCCCTCGATCAACGAGGTCTTGCCGTCCGTGACCAGCTTGCGGACTTCGTCGACCGGAATCTCCTTCTGGCACAGCTGCCGGCTGAGCTTGAAGACGATCCGGTTGTCCTGCTCCGGCTTGCGCACGTAGTAAGTGTCCTCGGTCTGCACGAGTTCGCCTTGGTGGAGCTTGCTCGCGCCCAGCACCTCTGCCTTCGAGAGATCCGGTGGCGGCTTCGCCTTGCGCTCGATGGGCTTGCCGTCCTTGCCGACCCGCGGCTTGCGCGGCGGGAATTCCCAGGCAATCCGGGCGCCTTCGCGTTTGAGGAATGCGTCGAACGGCCGGCCTTTTTTCGAGGTGAAACCCTGGATCAAGTCGCTCTTGCCGCGGCTGACGAGCTGGATGGCGTGCTCCGGGGTGATGGCTTTCTGGCACATCAGTTTGCCCACGCGGAAAGTCTGTTTCCACTCGTCGCCCTCGCGTTCGCGCAGGATGAAATTCGGTCCGGCCTCGCAGAGCTCGGCGCCGGTGTCGGCGTCGACCCAGATGGGGGACAACGTGCCGATGTCGACCTTGTCGCCAAAATCGAGCTCGGTCTTCCACTTGCCGGTCTCGGCGTCCTGCACGAGTTTGAGCGCGGCGGCGAAACGCGAGCGGGTCTTGGCCGAGACAAAGCCGTCGAGCGGGCCGAGGGCGCGCTCGGCCACGAGGGTGGCGATCTCGGGCTCTTCCATTTTTCGTCCGCCGATGACTTTGTAGACGGTTAAGGTGCCGTCCTGCGACTTGAAGGCGCGCAGGGTTTCGAGGAGCGGCTTGCCGTCGGTGGGGGAGACGATGTCGGTGACGCGAGCGTTGGACTCGTCCTCCTCGAAAGTCTTCACGTTGTTCACGATCGCCTTCGTTTGCTGGACGATCTCCGCCATGAAGTCGGCCCGGGCGAATTTGCGCTGCTCCATCTGGCGCAGTTTGAACTCCCACTCGCCGGTCATGGCCGGGCTGGTGAGCGCGTCGGCCTTCACGGCCGCGAGGAATTAGAGCAACTGTTCGGCCTTGGGGGTCGGCACGAGTTCGCGCTGGGCGCGCTCGACATACTTTTGGTTGATGAGGCCGTCGATGGTGTCCGCCCGGGTGGCGGGCGTGCCGAGACCGCGCTCCTTCATCGCCTCGGCGAGTTCGTCGGAGTCAACCAGCTTGCCGGCGGTTTCCATGGCCGTGAGGAGGGTGGCCTCGGTGTAGCGCGGGGGCGGCTTGGTGGCCTCGCCGTGCAGCGTGGCGGCGAGCGTCTTGGCCTGGGCGGGTGCGCCGTCCGCGGCGGAAAGGGCGGGGAGCGACTTGCCGTCCTTGCCCTCCTCGTCAACGGACGTGCGGCCATAAACGGCGAGCCAGCCGGGAGAAGTGAGGACCTTGCCCTCGGTCTTGAAACGATGCGTGGCCACCGTGCTGATGCGCGTGGTCACATCAAATTCGGCCGGCGGATGAAACACGGCGATGAACCGGCGGGCGATCATGTCGTAGACCTTCGCCTCCGTGTCATCGAGTTTCTTGGCTTCCTGGGCGGTCGGGATGATCGCGAAGTGATCCGAAATCTGCGCATTGTTGAAAATGCGCTTGTTCGGGCGGACCCAGTCCGACTGCAACACGCGGGCGGCGTGCGGTTGCAGGTCACCGCTGAAATTCCCCAGCGCCTCGCGGCAGGTGGGGATGTAGTCCTCCGGCAGCGCCCGCGAGTCGGTGCGGGGGTAGGTGATCATCTTGTGCTTCTCGTAAAGCGCCTGGGCGATCTGCAAGGTGCGGCGGGCGGAAAGGCCGAAGCGCGAGTTGGCCTCGCGCTGCAGGGTGGTCAGGTCGTATAGGCGCGGGGCGATCTGGGTGCTGGATTTCTTTTCCTCGGTGACCGTCGCGGCCGGCTGACCGGCGCAGGCGGCGACTACCGCATCGGCCGCGGCCTTGTCCCAGAGGCGGTCGATCCGATCGTGCTCATCGTCGCTCTTCTTATAATCCTCGCGCTGGTAGGTGCCCTCGTATTCGCCGGCGGCGACGCCGAAGGTTGCCGTGACCCGCCAGTAGTCGCGCGGCACGAAATTGCGGATCTCCTTCTCTCGCGCCATGAGCAGGGCGAGGGTCGGGGTCTGGACGCGGCCCACGGAGGCGACATTGCCGGCGCGGGAGCCGAACATACGCTTGGTGATGGCGCGGGTGCCGTTGATGCCGATCAGCCAGTCGCTTTCACTCCGGCAGCGGGCGGCATCGCCAAGGCCGGCCATCTCCTCGCCATCGCGGAGCTGGTCAAAGGCCGTCTTGATGCCCTGCGGCGTCATCGTCTGCATCCAGGCGCGTTTGACGGGCAGTTTGCACTTCGTGAGCTGGTAAAGGTAGTTGAAGATCAACTCACCCTCCCGTCCGGCGTCACAGGCATTGATGACCTGATCGATATCCTTGCGGGCCAACAGCTTCTTAAGCTGGTTGTAGCGGTCCTTGGAGGCCTCGATGGGCTTCAATTCGAATTTTTCCGGGATGATCGGCAGGGCGTCGAGGCGCCAGAAGCCGTATTTCTTCTTGTCGATGTCCTCGGGCATGCGGAGCTCCACCAAGTGGCCGACGGCCGAGGAAATGACGAATTCGTCATTCTCGTAGTGGTCGGACTGCTTGGGGATTTTGCCGAGGGCGCGGGCCAGATCAGCAGCCACGGACGGCTTTTCGGCGATGACAAGGGACTTCATGGGTCGCGAGCCGTTACGCGGCGGACGCGGCCATGACAAGCACTACTTTTGGGAGGCACTGCCGGTTACGCCTCGGATTCCGGCCGTTTTAGGCGCTGAGCAACGGAGTCTCGGCCAAGGCGCGGTCGAGGGCCTGGAGGAGGTCGGCGATGGTCTCGTCCGTCTCATCGCCCATGTTGGATATGCGGAAGGTCTTGCCCTTGAGTTTGCCGTAACCGCCGTCGATCACGAGGCTGTGCTTGGCCTTCAAGATCTTGTTCAGGGCGGAGAGGTCGATGTTCAGGGTGTTGGCGAAACAGTTGAGGGCGAGGGAGCCAAAGGCCGCCGCCGGGAAGAGCTTGAAGCCCTTGGCCAAGCCCCAGTCGCGCACGGTGCGGTTGAGCCGCGCGTGCCGGGCGTAACGCTGCTCGGCCCCCTCGGCGGTGATATCCTCCAGCTTCGACTGCAACGCGTAGATCAACGGGATGACCGGGGTGCTTGGGGTCATGCCGTTCTCGTGGTTCTTTTGGAACTCGAGGAAGTCGAAATAATAGCCGCGGTCGGGCAGGGTGGCGGCGCGGGCGCGGGCGCGGTCGGAAGCCGAGAAGAGCGCCAGGCCGGGCGGCAGCGCGAGGGCCTTTTGCGACCCCGTGAGCAGCACGTCGATGCCGAGCTCGTCCGTCTTGATCGGCAGCACGCTGAAGGAGCTGACCGTGTCGACGATGGAAATGACGTCCGGAAACTCGCGCACGACGGCCATGATAGCGGCGAGGTCGCTCATCGTGCCGGTGGAGGTTTCGTTATGGATGAGCGTAATGGCATCGTAGCCGCCCTGCGCGAGTTCCGCGCGCACGGCGGCGGGGTCGACGGGCTGGCCCCAGTCGAACTTCAGCGCGCCGGCGGCCTTGCCGAGGCGTTGAGCGACGTCGAACCACTTGTCAGAAAAGGCACCGTTCATGCAGCACAGGACCTTTTGGGCACAGACATTGCGCAGGGCGCCTTCCATCACCCCCCAGGCGCTGCTGGTGGACAGGTAGACGGGGTCCTGAGTGTAGAAAAGGGCCTGCAGCGCGGGCTGGATGGACCGGTATAGCGCCACGAAATCCGGGCTGCGGTGGCCGATCATCGGCCGGGTCATGGCCCGCAGGGTCTTTTCCGATACGGCGATGGGGCCGGGGATGAACAGTTTGTAACTCATGGGCGTGGCGAAATTGTGAGACTTACTACGAAAGCGGCTTCCCAAAAACGCCGTCAACCTCCATTGCTGTCATTTGCCGCATGTCGTCCTGGTTAAAGAAGAAGTCCAACGCGCTCGAGCACTACACCATTGATGTGATCCTCGGCCGGCGCGCGGATACGGGGGCGGCGATCTACGGCGCGTTCCTCCAACTGCTTTCGTATCTGTTCAGCGGCATCGCCCAGCTGCGCTTCTGGCTCTACCGGCACCGGATCCTGCACGACCAGCCGCTCGGCTGCCTAGTGGTGGTCGTCGGCAACCTGACAGTCGGAGGCACGGGCAAGACTCCGGTCGTGGAAAAATTTGCGCGGGCGCTGCAGGACCGCGGCCGCAAAGTCGCCATCCTCAGCCGCGGCTACAAGAGCAAGGCCCCCCCGGTCTGGAAGAAGTGGTGGTGGGCGCTGACCCATGCCGAGGAGCCGCCGCCGCGCATCGTCAGCGATGGCAAGGACGTGCTGCTCGACAGCGAACAGGCGGGGGACGAGCCCTACATGCTCGCGCGCAACCTGCCCGGGGTGATTGTGCTCGTGGACAAGAACCGCGTGAAGGCCGGGGCGTATGCGATCCGCAAGTTCGGTTGTGACACGCTCGTGCTCGACGATGGCTTCCAATACCTGCCGCTCAAGGGGCAGCTGAATCTGCTCCTCGTCGACAAGACCAATCCCTTTGGCAACGGCCACCTGCTGCCGCGCGGCATCCTGCGCGAACCCATCAAGCACCTGCGGCGCGCGTCCTACGTGTTCCTTACCAAGTCCAATGGCGAACGCGACGCCGAGCTGGAGGCCCTGATCCAGCGGCACAATCCCGGCGTCGACGTGATCGAGTGCGCCCACCAACCTCAATACCTCCAGCGCTTCGGGACCGATGAGCGGCAGCCGCTCTCGTTCCTGAAAGGCCGGCGCGTTCTGGCGTTCTGCGGCATCGCGACGCCGGAGAGCTTTGAGAAATTCCTGCGCGATCTCGGGGCCAAGATCGTGGCCCGCGAGCGCTACCTCGATCATTACCGTTACGCGGAGGAGGATTTCGTGGAATTGACGGCCCTGGCGCAGCGCGAGGGCGCGGAGTGCCTGGTCACCACCGAGAAGGACGCTGTGCGCATCCCGCACAGCCGCGCCTGGGGCATGCCGTTGTATTACCTCCGGCTCGAAATCGACATCCTCCGGGGCGCCGCCGACTTTGACGAGGCCGTGGGGCGGATCTGCTTCCCGCAGAACGGGTCCCGGCCGCCGGTGACCTGATCGCATATTGCCTTGCGGGGCGGGGGATTAAACGGGTTAGCTGGGGCATGATTATCGATTCCCGCTACCACGATCTGGCCAAAGGCCTGACCGGCTTTTCCATCGAACTCAAGAAGGGCGAACGCGTCCTCATCGACGCCTTTGACGTGCCCGACGCCATGGTCATTGCCTTGGTGCGCGCCGTCCGCCGCCTGGGCGCGCATCCTTACGTGCAACTGCATCGCGCCCGCATCACCCGCGAGCTGATTCTAGGCGCCGAGGAAGCCCAATACGCTCCGCACGCCAAGGTGGAGAAGCACCGCATGGAGAGCATGGACGCCTACATCGCGCTCCGCGGTTCCGACAATATCTTCGAGTCGTCCGACATCCCCGCCGAGCGCGTGCAACTTGTCAGCCGTTTGATGAAACCGGTGCTCGACCACCGGGTGAACAAGACCAAGTGGGTCGTGCTTCGTTGGCCGACCTCGGCCATGG
>JBMSWZ010000032.1:0-8843 GCA_049425105.1 Cephaloticoccus sp. | reverse complement strand
TCGATCGCGTCGACGCAGGCCTGCACGCGGTCACGATGCTTCACGACGTCGAGGCCGCCTTCGGTGGTGATCTCCTCCCGGCTTTCCGGGACGAGGCAAACGGAGTCGGGTTTGATCGCGAGCGCGAGGGCGGTCATCTCCGGGGTGCACGCCATTTCAAGATTCAGCCGGGTGGCGATCTGGGCCCGCAGGCGCGTGATGTCCTCGTCCTGCATGTGGCGGCGGTCTTCGCGCAGGTGCGCAGTGATGCCGTCGGCGCCGGCCTGTTCCGCGGCCCGGGCCAAAGCCACCGGGTCCGGCTCGACCGCGCCACCATGGGTGGCGCCCGCCGCGCGATACCGCACCTGGCGCACCGTGGCACCGTGGTCGATGTTGAGACCAAGAAGGATCATGGGGGAACCACGATACAGAATTCCCGGGCGCCGCAAATCAGGAAAAACCCGGGCTTGAGTGTTTCCGGCCCGGCTGTGTTCATCGGGCGCCGTGGAACCCCAGCCCGCCCCCGCGCCCAAGCGCGAGAACCTGCTCATCAACCTGATCTGCAACGTCGCGTTGCCGACGCTGATCCTGACGAAGTTCAGCGGCGAAGGCGCTCTCGGGCCCAACCTTGGCCTGGTGGTGGCGCTCGCCTTCCCGGTGGCCTACGGCGTGCAGGATTTTGTGCGTCGGCGGCGGGTGAATTTCATCTCGGCCATCGGCTTTGCCAGCGTCCTGATCTCCGGCGGGTTCGGCCTGATGCACCTCGACGGATTCTGGTTCGCGGTGAAAGAGGCAGCCATCCCTTCGATCATTGGCTGCGCCGTGCTGCTGTCCATGCGCGCCAAGCTCCCGCTGGTGCAGGAGATCCTCTACAACCCGCAGTTGCTGGACACCGCCAAGATCGAGGCCCGGCTGGACGAGCGCGGCACCCGCGCGGAGTTCGGCCGCCTGATGCGCGCCGCAAGCCGGCTGCTGGCGCTGTCGCTCTTCGTGAGCGCGGTGCTGAACTACGGGCTCGCGCGCTACCTGTTGAAAAGTCCGGCGGGCACGGAGGCATTCAACAACGAGCTGGGCAAGATGCACCTCTGGAACTGGCCGGTGATCGTGCTCCCGAGCATGACGATGATGATGTTCGCGCTCTGGCGGTTCGTGCGCGGCCTGCAGGCGGCGACGGGCCTGACGCTCGACGAGCTCGTGCAGGAGCAGCCGAAGAAGAAATGAAAAAGGCGGGGCTCGTGCCCCGCCCGTTTCTCAGGCTCAGCCGCGCTGGGCCATCGGCACGTAATCACGCTTCACCGGGCCGCTGTAGATCTGGCGCGGACGGTAGATGCGGCCCTTCGGCTGCGACGCAACCTCGCGCCAGTTGGCGATCCAGCCCGGGGCGCGACCGATGGCGAAAATCACGGTGAACATGTTCACCGGCACGCCGAGGGCGCGCATGATGATGCCGGAGTAAAAATCGACGTTCGGGTAGAGCTTGCGCGAGAGGAAGTAGTCGTCCTTGAGCGCGGCCTGCTCGAGGTTGCGGGCGATGTCGAGGAGCGGGTCCTCGATGCCGAGCTTGGCGAGGACCTTCTCGCAGGCCTCGCCGATGATCTTGGCGCGCGGGTCGAAGTTGCGGTAGACCGCGTGGCCGAAGCCCATGAGGCGCGTGCTCTTGTTGCCGGACTTGGCGGCCTCGATGAATCGCGTGCCGTCGTCGCCCTCGTCGTGGATCATCTGCAGCATGTTCATGACCGCGGTGTTGGCGCCGCCATGCAGCGGGCCGGAGAGCGCGGAGATGCCGGCGGAGAGCGAGGTGAATAGATTGGCGGCGCTGGAGCCGACCATGCGCACGGTCGAGGTGCTGCAGTTCTGCTCATGATCGGCGTGGAGGAGCAGCAGGAGGTTCAGGGCCTTGGCGACCTCGGGCTCGCACACGTAGTCCTTGTAGGGCTCCGAGTGCATCATGTGCAGGAAGTTCTCGCAGAACGGGATGTCCTTCGGGTGCACGTAGGGCATGCCGTTCTGGTAGCGATAAATCATCGCGCCAATCGTGCGGATCTTTGAGATGGCCATCGCGGCGGCCAGGTCGAAGTTCTGCAGGTCCTGCTCGAAATTGTTCGTGGCCAGCTCCGGGTAGTGCGCGGCGAGCGAGGCGACGATCGACGAGAGCATCGCCATCGGCGGGGCGTCGTCGGGGAAGCCCTCAAAGATACGCTGCATCTGGGTCTCGATGGCGGCGTTCTTGCGGAGCAACGTGCCGAAATCCTTGCGCTGTTTCTCGGTCGGGAGCTCGCCGTAAATCACGAGGTAGGCGGTCTCGACGAAGTCGCTGTGCTGGGCCAGTTGCTCGATCGGGTAGCCCCGGTGGCGCAGGATACCGTTGTCGCCGTCGAGGTAGGTGATCTGGCTCTCGCAGGAGCCGGTGTTGCCGTAGCCTTGGTCGAAGCAGATGTGCCCGGACTCCACGCGCAGACGGCGGACATCGACGGCCATCTCCCCCTCGGAGCCCTTGATCACGGGCAGCTCGTAGGCCTTGTCGTCGAGGTGGAGGGATGCCGTCTTTGCCATAGGCCAATAACCCAATCCCTTTCCGCTGGGCATGCAAAGCAAAGAAGCTTCCGAAATGGCACTTTCGCCCAAAATTAGGCGTTCATCTCCCGGTGGTTAGGAAATGTGAACGCCGGGCCTCAGCCCTGGGCGGCGAAGCTCACGAAATTCCGATACAGGGCGATGCCCTTGGCCTGGCTTTTCTCCGGGTGAAATTGCGTGGCGAAACACCGGCCGCGGGCGATGGCGGCGGTGAATTTCACCCCGTAGTCGCACTCGGCGAGGGTGAGGGCCGGGTCGGTCGGGACACAGTAATAGCTGTGCACGAAATAAAACGCCTCCCCCTCCTTCGCGAGTCCGGCCGTAAGCGGCGAGTTCGGCTGGGTGAAGCGCACGGTGTTCCAACCCATGTGCGGCACCTTGAACTCCGCGGGGAGCCGGAAACGCACGACCTTGCCCGGGAAAATACCGAGACCCTCCGTGTCGGCTTCCTCGGAGAATTCGAACAACGCCTGCAGCCCGAGACACACGCCCAGGAACGGCCGGTCAGCCGCGATCCAGTCGCGCACGGCCACATTGAGGCCGCTGGCTTTCAAGGCGGACACACAATCGGTCAGGGCGCCGACGCCGGGCAGCACGAGGCCGGCCGCGCCGGTGGCTTCCTCGGGGCGGGTGATGATGCGCACGTCGCCGCCGGCCGCCTCGACGGCCTTGGCGACACTGCGCAGGTTGCCCATGCCGTAATCGATTACGGCGATCCGTGGCGACTGCTCCATGGCTTACAACGAGCCCTTGGTGCTCGGCAGCGCGCCACCGGTGCGGGCGTCAATCCGCGTCGCCTCGTCGAGCGCACGGGCCAGCGCCTTGAAGATCGCCTCGGCGACGTGGTGCGGCTCCTCGCCGTATTCGAGCTTCACGTGCAGGTTGCAGCCGAGGGCGTTGCTGAACGCCCGGCAGAACTCCTTCACGAGAACCAAGTTGAAATCGCGGACGAACATCGTGGGCGGCACGGCGTCGTAGACCAGGCAGGCGCGACCGCTGAGGTCCACGACCACGCGGGCCAGCGCCTCATCCATCGGCAGCAGGAAAAATCCATAGCGGCGGATGCCCCCCTTGTCGCCGAGCGCTTCCTTGAAGGCCGCACCCAGCACGAGGCCGACGTCCTCCACGGTGTGGTGATAATCGACGTCGACGTCGCCCTTGGCCTTCACCTCGAGATCAAAGAGACCGTGCTTGGCGAACAACGTGAGCATGTGGTCGAAGAACGGCACCCCGGTGTCGACTTGCGAAACACCCGTGCCGTCCACCGCCAGTTTCAGGCTGATGTCGGTCTCCGCCGTCTTGCGGCTGAGGGTTGCTATGCGTGCGTTTGCCATGATTGCAGGTTTTGCCAGAGGACGAGCATCTCGTCATCCGTGCCGACGCTGATACGCAGGAACGGCGCGGTCAAGGCGTGGCTCGGGAAGTGACGCACGAGGACCTTGTGCGCGCAGAGGTAGTCGTAGGCGGACTTGGCCACCTCCGGCCCGGTCTCGCCGCGGGCGTTGCGGGGCTCGGTGAAGAGAAAATTCGCCTGCGACGGATAGGTAAACCAGCCGGCCTCGCCAAAGACCTTCAGGTAGTGGTCGCGGGTGCGACAGACGCGCGCCACCACGTCGGCATAATAGGCCGTGTCACCAAGGGCGGCGAGCGCCGCGGCTTGAGACAGGCGGCTGACATTGTAGCTGTCGCGCACGCGGTCGAGGAGACCGATGACATCGGGGTGAGCCAGCGCGTAGCCGACCCGGATGCCGGCCAAGGCGTAGGCCTTGGAGAAAGTCCGCACCACCACGAGGCGAGGATGACGGGAGAGCAGCCCCACGGCATTCTCGCGGGCGAAGGGCGCATAGGCTTCGTCGACCACCAGGATGCCAGCAAATCGCGCGAGGATGGCCTCGATGTCGGTATTCGAAAACGCCACGCCGGTCGGCGCGTTGGGCGAGGTCAGGAAGAACACGCGCGAACCCGAGGCCACCATCGCGTCGAGGGGCAACGCCATCGAACGCTCAAACGGAATGACCGTGGACGCGCCATCCTGCACGCCGACGAGCACGGGATAGAGGGAGTAACTCGGCAGCATGAAGCCCGCGCTGCGGTCCGGCCGGCAAAAGCAGCGCATCAGCAGGTTCAGGATGTCATCGGAGCCATTGCCTATGCAGACATTCGCGGGCTGCAGCCCGTGATGGGCAGCGATGGCCGCGCGCAGGGGGCCGCTGGTGGGATTCGGATAAAGCCGCAGGTAGGCGCCGCTCTCCCCCACTTCGCGCCGCACCGCCTCGGCCACGCGCGGGCTCGGGGGATAAGGGCACTCGTTGGTGTTGAGCTTGGTCCAGCCCGGCTCCGTCGGCTGCAAGCCGGGAGTGTAGGCATGAAGCTTCGCCACGTGGGGCAAAGCCAAGGACTGGAGTTCGGAGTTTTCCACGTCTAGTCGCGGGTCCGAATGGCCACGGAGCAACCGTGCGCATCGAGCTGTTCCATGGCGGCAAAGGCCGCGACCACGCGGTTGCCCGCCTTTACGCTCTTCCCATCGTAGCGCACGAGGCTCGTGCGTCGCACAAAGTCCGCCACGCGCAGGCCGCTGAAGAATCGCCCGGTGCGGCCGGTCGGCAGCACGTGGCTGGGTCCGGCGGTGAAGTCGCCCAGCGCGGTGGGCGTGTGGTTGCCAATCATGATCGCGCCGGCGGTGGTGACCGATTTCAGCAAGGTCTTCACCGTGGACTCCTTCACGATCAGCTCCAAGTGCTCCGGAGCGACATAGTTCGCGACGGCCGCTGCCGCGGCCGGGGTCTTCGCCACCACGGTGAGAAAACCGGCCTCGAGCACGCGCTGCGTCTTCACCGAGCGCGTCAAGGCCTTCAGCTGCGACTCGACCTCGGCCATGATCGGGCGGGCGATCTTTTCGTCGGTCACGACCAGATAGATTTTTTCGCGGCCGGAACCGTGCTCAGCCTGTGCGAGGAGGTCGGCGGCCACGAACTCGGCGCGCGCAGTGCCATCGGCGATCACCATCACCTCGCTTGGACCCGGCAGGGAGTCGACGCCGACGGTGCCGAAAACCTGGCGCTTGGCCTCGCAAACGTAGGCGTTGCCGGGGCCGAAGATCTTGTCGACCGCCGGAATCGTCTGGGTGCCATAGGCCATGGCGCCAATGGCCTGGACGCCGCCCACGCGATAGACCTCGGTGATCCCGAGAAAATGCAGGGCCGCCAGCAGGCCGTCTGCAATGCGGCCGCGTCGGTCCGAGGGCGTGAACACCGCGATCTCCGGGCATCCGGCGATCTTCGCCAGCGTCGCGGTCATGAGGACCGTGGAGACCAATGGCACCTGGCCGCCGGGAACGTAAAGGCCGACGCGCCGAATCGGGTCGAATTTCTCCCCCACCACGGCGCCCTGACGGTTGCGGCCCTGCCAGGCCTGGGCCTGGCCCTGGCGGTTGAACGCCACGATATTGGCGTGGGCGTCCTTGATGGCGCGTCGATCCGACGCCGGCAGGCGCTTGGCGGCGGCCGCCAGCTCGGCGGGGGTCACCCGGAACCGGCGGGCGGAAAGCCGGGCGCCGTCGAATTTGGCGGCAAAATGCGCCACGGCGGCATCACCGCGGGCCCGGATATCGGCCAGGATCGTCGCGACGGAATCCGAGATTTCGCGGGGAACCTCCGCGCCACGGCAGAAGGCCGCGAGCTCGGAGTCAAAGGTCTTGGTGCTGGTGTGGAGCAGACGCACGCTCCCACCTTTGCGCCAAATGCGGGCGCAAGGCAACTCCGGCCGTCATTTCGAAATCAACAGCGGCACATCGAAAGCAACGGCCGGGGCCGGCTGATTCACCTCGACCCGTTCAAACTGGATTCGAATCGTCTGGGTGGTGCCATCCGGCCGGGCGGTCTCGGTCGTCAGCATTTGCGGGAAACGAATGCCGGCAACCTGCATCGAACCGCTCTCACGAATGGTCTCGCCCCGCAGGGTCTCGGTCATCACGAGTTGCCCGGTGGCCTCGGAAAAATAGCGGTAGAAGATGATCTCGGGGTCATGCACCAAGGCCAGCTTGCGGCAGGACTGCCCGTCCACCGTGACGGTGCCGAGGTCATCGATCCGGCCGCCGACCTGATCAATGCCGCGGAAAAAAGACAGGTGTTGCCAGACGTTCGCCCGGAGGTTCTTGATCTGCTGCGCTTGCAGGACGGAGAGGTTCCAACGCGAGTCATCACCGGCCGGATTCACCCGTTGCCAGGCATCATAGCCGTCCAACACGGTCACCTCGGTGCCGCGTTCGGACGTGATGACGCTGCGCTGGCGGAACGGGCGCTCAAAGAAAATCTCCACCTTGATCGGCTGGGTGGTCGCGGCTTCCGCGCCCAGGTCGAGGGTGCCGTAGAAGTGCAGCGAGTTCACCCCGTTGAGGGCCGTCTCGGATCCGAGGAAGGACCGGGCCTTCGCAATGATGGCGGGTTCGGTGGCGGCCGCCGGGGCCGCGGTGGCGGCCATCAGGGCGACGGCCAGGAGGAGGTGCTGGAAGACGGATTTCATGATGGTGGCGGGGATCATTCCCATTCGATGGTCGCGGGTGGCTTGGAGCTCACGTCGTAGACGACGCGGCTCACAGCCTGGACCTCATTGGTGATGCGATTCGAGATGTGCTGAATCAGGTCGTAAGGCAGGCGGGTCCAGTCGGCGGTCATGGCATCAATGCTTTCCACGACACGGACTGCGATGACCCAAGAATAGTTCCGCTCGTCGCCAATCACGCCGACCGACTTCACCGGCAGGAACACGCAGAACGACTGCCAGACCTTCCAATACCAGCCGGTCTTCTTCATCTCCTCGACGAGGATGGTGTCGGCCTGGCGCAGGACCTCAAGTTTCTCCTTGGTGATCTCGCCGAGGACACGAACACCAAGGCCCGGGCCCGGGAAAGGCTGGCGCCAGACCACCTCGCGCGGCAGGCCGAGGGCGGCGCCGACGGCGCGGACCTCGTCCTTGAAGAGCTCGCGCAGCGGCTCGAGAAGCTTGAGCTTCATGCGCTCGGGCAAGCCACCGACATTGTGGTGGCTCTTGATCAACGCCGCCGGGTTGTTGCCGATGGCGACGGACTCGATGACGTCGGGATAGAGCGTGCCCTGCGCGAGGTAGTCGGCATGACCGATGGATTTAAGGGACTTCTCGAAGACTTCGACGAAGGTGCGGCCGATGATCTTGCGCTTCTGCTCAGGCTCATCGACGCCCTTGAGGCGGCGCAGGAAGAGCTTCGACGCATCCACGACCCGAAGGTCGATATGGAAGTGATCGCCATAAAGCTTCTCGACCGCCTGGCGTTCGCCGGCGCGGAGCAGGCCGTTATCGACGAACACGCAGGTGAGCTGCTTGCCGATGGCCTTGTGGATGAGGGCGGCCGCCACCGAGGAATCGACGCCGCCGGAGAGGCCGCGGATGACGCGGGACTTGCCCACGCGCGCCTTGATGTCGGCCAGGGAATGGTTGATGTAATCCTTGGTCGTCCAGTCCTGCTGCGCGCCGCAGACATTGAGGAGGAAATTGCGGATGACCTCGACGCCGCGCTCGGTGTGGAAGACCTCGGGGTGAAACTGGATGCCGTAGAAGTTGCGCTTGCGGTCCTCGATCACGGCAAACGGCGAGTTGTCGGTCGTGCCGATCGCGGTGAAGCCAGGGGGCATCGCGGTGAGCTTGTCGCCGTGCGAGTTCCAGACGCGGAGCTTGCGCGGGAGCTTGGCGAAGAGACGACCGGGCTTGGCGATGGTGAGCGTGCCATTGCCGTATTCGCGGTGCGTGCTCTTGGCGACCTCGCCGCCGAGCAGCCGGCCCATCAGCTGGATGCCGTAGCAGATGCCCAAGACGGGGACGCCGAGCTCAAACAACTTGGCGTCGGGAATCGGGGCGTTCTTGGCGAAGACACTGCTGGGGCCGCCCGACAGGATGATGCCGATGACGTCGTCCTGCCTCAGTTGCTCCGCCGATGTCGTGTAATGGTAGATCTTGGAGTAAACCTCGCACTCGCGGATACGGCGGGCGATGACCTGCGTGTATTGGGAACCAAAATCGAGGACGGCAATCGTCTGTGGCATACGGGATAAGGGAGTGGGAAGTGGAAAAATTACAGGAAAAAAAGCGGTAATCGCAAGGGCGCCTAGAACCGCAGGCGGGCATTTTCATGATCACACCGGGGGCAGCGGCAGAGCTCGGTGCCGGCGGGCGCCTCGTAGATGCGGTCGCACCGGATGCAGTGGAACACGGTGCGGCGGCGCTCGCGCTCAAACCGCGCGTGGTCGCGGCGGTCGTAG
>JBMSWZ010000031.1:0-8856 GCA_049425105.1 Cephaloticoccus sp. | reverse complement strand
GCGCAGCGTCTCAGCCGCCGAGTTGAAGGCCTGCAGGGTGACGCGGGTCTGGTCCAGCGCCTCGTTAAGCTTGCCGGCGGTCGGCTCGATCTGCCCGTCGAGCTGGTCGATCAGGCCGCGCAGGTCGACGGCCGCGGCGTTGAGATTGGTGATGGTGTCCTTGACCTCCGGCGAAGCCGTCAGGGTGTTGATGGACTCCGCCGCCTGCGTCCATTGCGTCACGAGTTGCTCCAGCTCCAGGGCGTTGAGTTGGGTGCGGGCGTCGGCGATGAAGCCGCGCAGTTCCTTCGCCAACCCGGCCAGGTCGATGCGTTTTACGTCGGCCAGAATCTCGGTGAAGCTGGCTTGGAACTCCGAGTAAGCGGAAAGCACGGAGGGCACGACGGCGTAGCGCACCTCATCGGGGTGCGGCACCGTGGGGTTTTCCGCGGGGTCGAAGAAATCGAGCTCCACGTAAAGCAGGCCCGTGGCCAGGCCGATCACCCCGAGCCGGGCCCGCAAACCGCCGTCGACGAGTCCTTGCAGCACGTCGCGGCTGGTCACGTCGACCTCGCCGCCGAGGCCGTCCTTGATGACGTTGCGGTTGAACTCGCAGACCACGCGCACGACCGACTGCTTCTTGGCCTCGTTGAACTGCAGGTTCAGGTCGACCACCCGCCCCACCCGCACGCCGCGGAGCTTGACCGGCGAGCCGAGGTCGAGGCCGTGGATCGATTCATTGAAAAAGACGACAAAACGCTGGGGCTTGGAAAAAAGGCTGAAGCTGCCGAAGGACAGGAGCGCGATGACGCCGAGCGCGCAGGCGCCGATCACAAAGGCGCCAACAATGGCGGGACTGACCTTGGTTTTCACTGGAGACGGTGTTTAGGCGGATTTGAAAAAATGGACAGACTTAAACGGACGAAAGGCGTCACGGGGCGGCCTCCAGGCGATCGCCGCGCTGCAGAAACTCGGTCACGCGCGAGTCGCGGCTCGCCCGCGCCAGCTCCACCAGGCGGCCCTCGGCGATGACGCCCTGCTCGGCCTTGTCGAGCATGATGACCCGGTCGGCGATGCTGAAGATCGACGCCAGCTCGTGCGAGACGACGACCAGCGTCGTGCCGAAGAGCTCGCGGATCTGGAGCACGAGCTCGTCGAGCTTGCGCGAGGTGATGGGATCGAGGCCGGCCGAGGGTTCGTCGAGAAACACGATCTGCGGGTCCAGCGCGAGGGCGCGCGCGAGGCCGGCGCGTTTTTTCATGCCGCCGCTGATTTCCGACGGGTAGTAGTCCTCGAATCCCGTGAGCCCGACCTGGGTGAGCTTGAGCGTGGCGATCTCCTCGATCTCGCGCTTCGTCAGCGTGGTGTATTCCTCCAACGGCAGGGCGACGTTCTCGCGCAGCGTAAGCGAGCTCCACAGCGCCGAGCTTTGGTAGAGGACGCCGAAGGTCTTCAACCGTTCGCGGCGCCCGGCGGGATCGCCGTGGTCGATCTTCTGCCCGAAAAACTTCACCTCGCCGCCCAGCGGCCGGTTGATGCCGATGAGGTTGCGCAGCAGCGTGCTCTTGCCGCAACCGGAGCCGCCGATGATGAAGAAAATCTCGCCCGGCTGGACCGTGAACGTGAGGTCGCGCAGCACCGGCTGGTTGTCGTAGCCGCAGCTGAGGGCGCTGACCTGGATGGCGGGTTGGGCGGTGGCTTCGGCCATGGTTCAGATTCCCAGGATGTCGAACACGACGGCGTAAAACGCGTCCGCCACGATGATGAACAGGAGGGCGGTCACGACCGCCGAGGTGGCCGCGAGACCCACGCCCATGGCGCTGCGCTCGGCCTGCAGGCCGCGGAGGCAGCCGGCCACGCCGACGATGACGCCAAAGGTCGCGGCCTTGATCAGGCCGGACATGATGTCGGACATGTCCACGATCGTCAGCATCTCGACCCAGTAGGCGGCCGGCGGGATGTCGAGGACGCTGTGGGCGATCAACATGCCGCCGATGATGCCGAGGCAATTGGCGTAGAGCGCGAGCAGCGGCATCATCAGGCAAAGCGCCACCAGCCGCGGCATCACCAGGAAATCCACCGGCGAGATGCCGAGCGTGTTGAGCGCGTCGATCTCCTCGTTGGCCTTCATGTTGCCCAAGTGGGCCGCAAACGCCGCGCCCGTGCGACCGGCGATCACGATCGCGGTCATGAGCGCGCCCATTTCCCGCACCATCGTGATGCCCACTAGGTCCGCCACGTAGATGTCGCCGCCATACTGCCGCAGGATCAGCGCCCCGGTGTAGGCCAGGGTGAGGCCGACCAGCACGCTGATCAGGCTGACGATGGGCAGGGCCATCGCGCCGCACTGCTGCATCTGTTCCAGGCAGTCGGCCCAGCGGAACTTGCGCGGCCGCTTGGCCAGGTTGGCGACGCCGATGGCGCACTCCCCGACAAAGGATGAAATTTCCCGCGCGCGGCGAAAGGCCTCGATCGCCGCGTGCCCCACCGAGTCGAGAAAGCTCTGCGAGCGGTCGAACGGCACGCTGGTCTCGTGCGACCGCGAAAGCTGACCCAGCATCTCCCGCACCTTGTCCGGCAAGGCCGACAGGTCGCAATACGCGCCCATCATCCGGCACCATTGCTGCAGGTCGAACAGGAAGAGCAGCAACGAGCTGTCCCATTTCTCCAGTTGGGCGACGTCCAGACGCACGTGCTTCGGCTCCTGGCCGCGCACGACGTGCGCCCAGGACGGGCGCGACTCGGTCACGCGCCACACCCCCGCCAGGGTCACCACCGCCGCATCGCCGTCCATCGCGAGGGAAACGCGGGCTTCATCGGCGGCGGGGGATGCAGGCATGACTCCTCGTTGTAGCGCGTCGCCGCCAAAGCAAAACCACAAAAAGTTCGTATTCGGTCCCCAAGCCGCGGCAACGTGACGTCGCATGGGTTTTCGCACCATCCTTCTCGACCTCGACGGCACCCTGGTCGACGCGTTCACCACCATCCATCGCGCCTACGGCCACACCCTGCCGCATTTCTGCCGGCCCGCGCCCACGATGGCCGAGGTGCGCCGCGCCGTCGGCGGCGGCCTGCGCCACGCCATGGCGCACTTCCTCCCGGAGGCCTCGATCGACGAAGCCCTCGCGGTGCACACCGCCTTCACCGACAAGATTCTGCTCGAGGACGTGCAACCCTTGCCCGGCGCGCTCACCCTTTTGCAGACGCTTCACGCCCAGGGCGTCACCCTCGCCGTTTACACCAACAAGCACGCCGCGGCTTCCCGCCGCATCTGCACGCACCTCGGCTTCTCGCCTTTCTTGACCGGCGTGTATGGCGCGGGCGACACGCCTTGGCTCAAACCCCAGCCGGAACTTGCCGCCCACGTGCTGGGCGAACTGCGCGCCGACCCCGCCACCACCCTCCTCATCGGCGATTCCCCGTTCGACATTCAAGCGGCCCACAACGGCGGCTTCGTCTGCTGGTGCGTGACCACCGGCACCCATGACGCCGCCCAACTGACCTCCGCCCGCGCCGACCGGATCTTCTCCGGCCTGCCGGAGCTGCAAAACGCGCTGCAAGCTGCGCTCTGACGGCGCGGCAGGTTTAGAATCCGAACTTTGCCGTCAGTTTCCGCAGCGAGGTCAGGTTGCGCATGGTCATGGTCGGCAGCTTGAGCGCCCGCACGGCCGGCGAAGCCCAGATATCGGCGTCCGCCATCCCGCCTTCGCGACGCCAATACACTTCGCGCCCGATCAGGACAAAGCGATCGGTCGGCCGGCTGCAGGCCAGCAGGCCCTTCGCCACCGCAGGCGGGAGCGGGCGTTTGAGAAACGACACATAGACCCCGCCGGGCGCAGGCACGCCGTCCTCGAACACCTCGGCGGCCACCACCGCCGCCACCTCGTCCTCCCGCCGCAGGAAGGTGTCCACGGCATAACCGAGCGTTCTCTCCAAGTGCGCCTCAATCCGCGTCTCCGCTTGCGCCAAGTCGCGCCCCGGGGTGGTAAAGACGACATTGCCGCTGGCGATGAAGGTCGCGACGTCGTCAAACCCCAGCGCCTCGAAGTGCCGTTTCAGCTCCGCCATCGGCAGCCGGCGCTGGCCGAGATTGATCCCGCGAAGAAAGGCGACGCAGCGCGGCATGAGCACTACGGCAGGTGATCCGCGAATGAGTGCCGGAAGGGTGGGAGCGCTGATTGGCGCTGATCGCCGCCGATTCGAACGTTGCTTCTATTCGCGTTCATTGGCGCCCATTGGCGGTTAGGCCGGCTTGGCATCCGTGCTCCGTGGGCCGCCGTCCAACAGTCGGTGCATCGCCGCGAAGATCTGGTCCTCGGTGCCGGAGGCGAGCGGGCCGGACTTCATGAGGTATTGCATGCAGGCAAAGACTTCGTAGCCGCCCTCGGGCCGTTGGCGTTCGCTGCAGACGTAACCGAGAATCTCGTTGGCATAGGCGAAAGGCCAAACCGTCCCGTAGTCGTGGCCGAATTCCTGCAGGGCACGCAGGGCGTATTCCACGCTCATCTCGGCGGACATCGCGATCATCGCGAGCGAGGTTCCGAACCGCACGGTTTGGATCTCAAACGGCACCGCGGTCGGCGGCAGCCGGCCGGCATCCAGGTGCGCGAGGTTCTCGCGGGCCCAGCGCGCGAAGAACTCGTTGTCGGACTCGAGGTAAGCGGCGTAGTCCGCGCGCGGCAGCACGACGGTGTGCAGGTCGATCACCACGCGGTCGATGGCGAGCGTCCCGGTCACCGCCTGCCAGCGCCCGTGCCGCAACTCGCGCACCGCCGCCGCCGCGAGTTGCCGGCCGAGCGCGTGGATCTCCGGGATGGGGTATGACGGGAAATTGTCGTGGGCCGGGTGGGGCACAAAGGGCTTTTGGTCGCCGGCGCAGCCCTGCAGAAAGGTCGCGGTGCAACCCAGCTGTTCCTCGAGTTCGCGCAACGCAAAGCCGGCGTAGTCGCCGCCGATCTCCAGGATCGCCCCGGACGAGGTGGTGTGCGCGGTGTAGCCGAAAACGAGGTGCTTCAGCCCGCCGTCCGCCGCATGCATTGCCAGCAAGGGCACGCGGTGATCATGCGGTCCCTCCAAGGTGGGCGCCCAAGCGACGCCCCCGTGACCGTCGGGCCGGCGGCGGCAATGGGCAAAGCCGCACCAGCCAGTCGAGCTGCTCAACCGCACCGGCTCACGCGCCGCCATCGCCGCGCGACACGCCGCCACGACCTTCACGAACGCAGACTCGACGTAGGCTGCGTCAATACCCCCGCGGCAATCGGCGTCGACAAACTTGCGGATCGGCGGACCGCAGTGCGTGTGCGTGCCGCAAAGCAGGATATCGCCTTCCGGCACCCCGGTCGCCGCGCTCACCCGCGCACGGACTTCCGGCGTGTTGTCGTAGAAGCCGAGCCACTCGATGCTGACCAACAGGAGCGTCCGGTCCGTGGCGCAATCCGTCAGCGCCGTCACGATGCAGCGCAAAGGCAAATAGACTCCCGTCGAGTCCGCCGTGCGCGCCGCGAAACCCGCGAGCTTGGAGCCGACGGCCGGCGTGACATCAACATCGGCCACTCCGGCCAGGTAAGGAAACTCCTGCACAGTGCTCACGGAGGCCCCACGTTGGCGAACTCGTCGCAGGTGGCGAGTCTAGGGTGGCGAAAATTCGGTCGCCCAAACTACCGCGCCGAGGCACCGGCGCGGCCACCCCGAACCCGGCGGGGCCGTCGAAGGAATCAGCCCGGCCGCTTGTTTGGCTGAAAAGTTCCCCGCGTAGACTTCGGCAGCCAGAGGCGGGCCTGCCCGCCGTAGCTCATCGCGCGAAGGCGGGGACGATCACCTTGCGCGCGGGAAACTCGAGATCGAACGCCTCGTCCGGCGCCGGTGCATGATAGGTGCTGATGATGGCGTAGCGATCCTTGCCGGCGGTGTTGGCCGTCGATCCGTGCACGAGCCGGTCGGAAAAGATGATGGCGGTGCCGCGCTTGATGTTGCAGGTGACGATGTCGCCATCGGACCAATTGGCGTCCTCGATCGCGTTCTCAAATTCCCCCGAGGGCAGGCCCATTTTCACCATGCGCCAGTCCCGCTTGTGACTGCCGGGCACCACCGTGAGCGTGCCGTTCTCCGCCGTGGCGTCGTCGAGGGGGATCCACACCGACAATTTCGGCCGCGTGTTGCGCCAGTAGTAACAGTCGATGTGCCACGGTGTCGGGAAGGTCTTGTCGGGCGCCTTGTAGACGATCTTGTCGCTCAAAAACATCACCCCGTGCGGCATCACCGGCTTGAGCCGATTGATGATACGCGGGTCCTCGGCGAGCGCATCGAAGGTTGGGTTCACCACGGCCACGTGCACGTAAACCGAGGCGCCGGGGCGGGCATGCTCGTCGAGCACGCGACGGGCCTCGGCCTTGAGGGTGTCGCATTCCTTGGCACTAAGCAGGTCGGGGATGACAAGAAAACCATCGCGCTCATAACGGGCGGCGGGATCAAGGGATTGGGCCTTTTTCATGGTATGACCGCCGCAGCCTAGCAGAACCGGGGCGTTTTGGCTTTAGCGGCCAAAAAAACAGAGTTAGCAATTCTCGCCATGCCGGACTTCACCGCCAGCGGGCCCTCCCCCATCGCCAGTATCCGGCTGGTCGAGCGCTTTGAGCGGTCGGTGCCGGGTTTCACCTACCAAGCCACCTCGCTCCCTGGGCACCTGATTCACCTCGTGCTGGCCGGTGAGGTGGAGCAGGCCTGCAACGGCCGCCGCCAGCACCTCACGCCGGGCACGGTGGTGTGGTATCACGAGGATGAATGTGTGGAGGGCCGAGTGCTCGCCGGGCCGTGGGTTTATTACTCCGTCAACTTTTCCGCCCCGACGCTCGCGCCGCCGGGCTTTGAGGCGCGGTTGCAAGCCGGGCGCGGGGACCTTGCCGTCACGTTCGCCGCCTTGCACGCGGCGTGGCGGGCCGGGCCCTCGGCGGCGCGCGATTTCGCCTGCCAGGCCCGCCTGCTGGACCTGCTGGCGGCGCTGCAGGCCGATGCCACCCCGCGCCCCGCCCCGACCCCGGCCGCCCGCTTGTGGTGGGAGGTCGAGGCCTGGGCGCGCCAGCACATCGACCGCAATCTGACGCTTACCGATCTGTGCGCGCAGTTTCACCGCAGCGCAAACACGCTCGCCCGGGCCTGCGTGGACGCCGTGGGCTTGCCGCCGATGAAGCGCCTGAAGCAGATCCGCCTCAGCCTGGCGCGCGGGCTAGTGCATTACTCCGATTTCAACATGACCGAGATCGCGTTGCGGGTGGGCTACGCGCGGGTGCACGAGTTTTCCCGCGACTACCGCAAGGCCCATGGACTGCCGCCGACGGCGGACCGCGCGGGTCGGCGTTAAAACAGTTTCGGCTTTAATCCCACGGGCGGGCCCCCAGTGTCCCCCGCATCGCCATGACGCTCAGCCCGCTCGACTGGCTAATCATCGTCGCCTACCTCGCCGGCTGCATGGCCGCGGGACTCTGGATGCGCCGCTACGTGCGGGGCGTGGAGGAATTCGCCGTCGCCGGCCGCGAGATGAACGTGAATCTCGGCATCGCCTCGCTCGCCGCGACGGAGATGGGCTTGGTCACCATCATGTATACCGCCCAGCTCGGTTTCGAGAAGGGCCTGGCCGGCGCCAGCGTGGGCGTGATCATGGCGCTGGCCTTTTACCTGGTGGGTCGCACGGGTTTTATCATCGTTCCGCTGCGCACGGCGGGCGTGATGACGATTCCGGAGTTGTTTGAGAAACGCTTTGGCGGACGCGTGCGCTGGCTCGCCGGGTTGTTCGTCGTGCTCGGCGGATTGCTCAACATGGGCATTTTCCTGCGGCTCGGCGGCGAGTTTCTCGTTTGGTCCACCGGCCTGCCGCCGGCGTGGCTGGAATGGGTGATGACGGGCCTGCTCGGCCTCGTGCTCGTTTACACGGCGCTCGGCGGGATGCTTTCGGTGCTCGTGACCGACTACCTGCAATTTCTCGTCATGGGCGTCGGCTTGGTCGTGACGTCCGTGCTCGTGCTCCTGCACGGCGGCGGATGGGATCTCTTCGCCGCGCTGCAGGCGGGCTGGGAAAGCGGCCGCATCACGTCGCATCCGTTCAACCCGTTTCACGAGTCGAGCCTCGGCTGGGGCTACCTGCTGTGGATGCTTCTCCTGCAGGTCGCCGCCGCCACGACTTGGCAAACGGTCGTGAGCCGCGTGCTCGCGGCCAAGGACGCCGGCACGGCGCGCCGCATGTTCACGCGCACGTCATTCTATTTCGTCGGACGGTTCCTACTGCCGGGACTGTGGGGCGCGGCGGCGTTCCTCTATTTCGCGCAGCAAGGCGGACTGCCCGACGGCACCACGACGCTCACCGCGATGCCGACCTACCTGGGCGTTATTTTGCCGGCGGGCCTGATCGGTCTCATCATCGCCGCCATGCTGGCGGCGGAGATGTCGACAGACAGCGGTTATCTCCTGACTTGGGCCACGGTGATCTACAACGACCTCGTCACGCCATGCCTGCGCCGGCCGTTGTCGCCGCGCGGCCGGTTGTTGCTCACCCGCCTGCTCGTGCTGGACATCGGCGTCTTCCTGCTGTTCTACGGCCTGTGGTATGAGCTGCCGGGCAATGCGTGGGACTACCTGGCCGTGACGGGCAACATCTACCTCGCCAGTGTCTTCACCTTGCTCGTGGGCGGACTCTACTGGCGGCGCGCCAGCCGCACCGGCGCCTATGCCGCGCTGCTCCTCGGGGCGGTCGGGCCCGTCACGTTCCTCCTGCTCGGCCAGCGTTTTGCCATCGCCCCGGAAGTCGCGGGCACCGCGGCCTTCGGCCTCGCCGCCGTCGGCATGATCGCCGGCTCCCTCCTGAAACCCGACCGCGCCACCGCCACC
>JBMSWZ010000030.1:0-8921 GCA_049425105.1 Cephaloticoccus sp. | reverse complement strand
GGGAACTCGTGATCTCCAAGTTCTCCCGCGGCGACTGGAGCCGGATGCAGACCACGGCCGACGGCTACGGCGACTTCACCCACCCGACGCTCAAGGCCCGGACCTACGACATCGACCAGGCCCTCGCCAGCTTCGCCAAGGCCGGCTTCACCAAGCGCGGTCCCGACGGCATCCTCGTCGACGAAGCGGGCAATCGCCTTTCCGTCCAGCTCACCACCGGCTACGAGCACTACAAGGACGTCCTGACCATCCTCCAGGAGCAAGCCATCAAGGCCGGCCTCGACCTGCGCATCGAAATCCTCGACCGCACCGCCGCGTGGAAAAAGGCCCAGGAGAAAAAGCACGAGATCATGTTCTCCGCCTTCAACGTCGGCCCCGAGATGTTCCCCCGCTACTGGGAAACCTACCATTCCAAGAACGCCTACGACACCGCCTTCCTGGAGGACGGCTCGGTCAACCCCTACCGCCAGCCCAAGCCGCAGACCAACAACCTGCAGTCCATCGCCTACCCCGAGCTCGATGAAATGATCGACACCTACGACCGCTCGGACGACCTCGAGGCCATGAAACAACTGGCCTACCGCATGGAGGAGTTCCTCTACGAGGATGCCTCGTTCTCCCCGGGCTTCGTCATCCCCTACATGCGCACCGGCGCCTGGCGCTGGCTCCGCGTCCCGGCCGAAGGCAACGTCAAGATCTCCACTCAGTTCGAGGAATACCGCCTCTTCTGGGTCGACGAGGACCTGAAGAGGGAAACCCTCGAGGCCCGCAAGTCCGGCCAGACCTTCCCGCCGGAAGTGAAGGTCTTCGATCAATACAAGTAACCGCCTTCATGCCGGCGTCGCCTACCGCTTCCGTCTCCGCTGACGCGCCCGTGCTCGAGGTGCGTGAACTTGTCACGACCTTCGACACCGACGCCGGCCGCCTCACCGCGGTCGACGGCGTGAGTTTTCAGGTTCACCGCGGCCGCACCCTCGGCATCGTGGGCGAGTCCGGGTGCGGCAAGAGCGTCACCGCATTTTCTATCATGCGGCTGCTCCCGCAGCCCATGGGCCGCATCGCCGGCGGCCAGGTGCTCTTCGACGGCCTCGACCTCGTCACCGCCCCGCCGGAGAAAATGCTCCAGGTCCGCGGCGGCCGCATCGGCATGATCTTCCAGGAGCCGATGACCGCGCTGAACCCCGTCCACACCATCGGCCGGCAGCTCAGCGAGGTGTTTCTCCTGCACCGCACGCAGGACAAGCGCGAGGCGCTCGCCCTTTCGGTCGAGATTATGGGCAAGGTCGGCATCCCTTCGCCCGAAGTGCGCGTCGGTGAATACCCGCACCAGTTGTCCGGCGGCATGCGCCAGCGCGTGGTCATCGCCATGGCCCTCGCCTGCAAACCGGCCGTGGTCATTGCCGACGAGCCCACCACCGCCCTCGACGTCACGATCCAAGCGCAGATCCTTGAGCTCATGCAGGAGCTCCAGCGCGATCTCGGCATGGCCATCGTCCTGATCACCCATGACCTCGGCGTCATCGCCGAGATGTGCGACGATGTCGTCGTCATGTATGCCGGCCGCGTCGCGGAGTCGGGCCCGGTCGACCGCATCTTCGCCGCGCCCAGCCACCCCTACACCCGCGGCCTGTTGGAATCCATTCCGCGGCTCGCCACGCCGCGCAAGACGCGCCTCAAGACCATTGAGGGCATGGTGCCCAGCCTCGCCGACATGCCCGTCGGCTGCCGTTACCAGAACCGCTGCCCGTTCCGGGCCGACGTCTGCGCCCAGCCGCCGGCCCGCGACAGCGTCGGCCCCGGTCATCACGTCGCCTGCCACCGCTGGCGCGAACTTCCCGCTTTTTCCGCATGAGCGTCGCGCCCCTCCTCGCCATCAAAGACCTCAAGATGCACTTCCCCGTGCGGGAGGGCGTCCTCCTGCGCGCGAAGCGAAGCTGCTGCGCCGTCGATGGGGTCAACCTGACCATCGCCCCCGGCGAGACGGTCGGCCTGGTCGGCGAGTCCGGTTGCGGCAAATCCACCCTCGGCAAGTGCATTGCCCGGCTCTATCGCCCCACCAGCGGCAGCATCATTTTCCAGGGCGACGACCTCGCCCACGAGAAAGGCGCCGCGCTCAAGGCCCACCGCCGCCAGTTGCAGATGATCTTCCAGGATCCGGTCGAGTCGCTCAACGCGCGCCACACCGTCGGCGACATCATCGCCGAGCCCTTTGTGATCCACAAGATGGGCGACGAGGCCTGGCGCCGCCAGCGCGTGCAGGAACTGCTCGCCAAGGTCGGCCTGCCCGCCAACGCCGCGGAGCGCTTCCCCTTCGAATTCTCCGGCGGCCAGCGCCAGCGCATCGGCATCGCCCGCGCCATCGCGCTCGAGCCCAAACTCATCGTCTGCGACGAGCCCGTGAGCGCGCTCGATGTCTCGATCCAAAGCCAGGTGCTCAACCTTCTGCTCGACCTGCAGCGCGAGATGAACCTCAGCTACCTCTTCATCGCGCACAACCTCGCGGTGGTGAAGCACGTCTCCGACCGCATCGCCATCATGTATCTCGGCCGCATCGTCGAGCTGGCCGATGCCGACACCATCTACCGCGCCGCCCGCCACCCCTACACCCGCGCGCTGATCTCGGCCATTCCCGAGCCGGACCCCACGCGCAACAAGCAGCGCATCGTCCTGCAAGGCGACGTGCCGTCGCCGATCAATCCGCCCTCCGGCTGCCCCTTTCACCCCCGCTGCCCGCACGCCACCGACCGCTGCAAGGTCGAGGTCCCGCAACTCCGCGCCGCCGGCGAGCCCGGCCAGCAGGTGTCGTGTCATTACGATCTGTGAGGCGGGGAGAGCATCCTGCCCGGCTTCGCCAAGGCTACGCAGGGCATGCTTCGGCAAACCGCTGACGAGCCGAAAACGAAAGGCGGGCCGTGCCATGCGCAGTCCCGCGTCGCGGGACGAAGCATGGCGGAGGGGGGGGGATTCGAACCCCCGTTACCCTTGCGGGTAAATATGATTTCGAGTCAGACGCGATCGCCCACTCTGCCACCCCTCCGAGGGTGAGGGTCAGAACGTAGGAACCGCCTCCGAAAACGGAAGCAGAAAAAACGAATCTCCCCGCCCCAACGATGCCTCAGGTGTTCTCGTCCTCGTCCGGCGCGACCGGCCGCTGGTTCGCCGGGAGGTGATGCGGAAGGAAGTAATAATACGCCATCAGCCACCAGCTGCGCGACGAACGGTAGAACAGCACGGGGAACCCGATCGCCCCGATGCCCGCCAGGACGATCGCGGTGGTGGCACCGATCACGCCGGCAAAGGCCAGCAGCATCACCGGCAGCAAAAACACCACGAGCGTCACCCCGTAGTTCAGCGACAGCGACCCGAGGAAAAATCCTTCGTCGCGCTCGAACTTCAACCCGCAGGCCGGGCACTCCGCGTTGACCTCAAACAGCGTGCCCGCGCGGAACAAGGTGCGGTTGCCGCAGTTGGGACAACGGTTGGCGAGGCCGCGCTGGATGATCTGGACCCGGGTGACGTGCATAAAAAAACGCTCCACCCAAAGAGTGGAGCGTTCGAAAGGATTGCAATCGCGGTCTGCGACTCAGGCGCCCAGCTGGAAGCGGACGAAGCGGCGGATCTGGATGTTCTCGCCGATCTTCGTGATCTTCTCGGTGAGCATCTCCTTGATGGTCTTCTCCGGCTGCTTCACGAACGGCTGGTCGAGGAGGACCACGGTCGAGTAATACTTGTCGAGCTTGCCCTCGACGATCTTCTGGACGGCCGCCGGGGGCTTGCCCTGGACCTGCGCGGTCGCGATCTCGCGCTCCTTGGCCACGTCGGCCTCGGGCACTTCCTCGCGGGTCACGCACACCGGGCTGGCCGCGGCGATCTGGAGGCACAGGTCCTTCACGAAGGCCTTGAAGTCCTCGTTGCGGGCGACGAAGTCGGTCTCGCAGTTCACCTCGATGAGGACGCCGACTTTGCCGCCGACGTGGATGTAGCTCTCGATGAGGCCCTCCTTGGTGGCGCGGTCCGCCTTCTTCGCGGCGGAAGCAGCCCCCTTCTTGCGCAGAATGGTGGCGGCTTCCTCCTGGTTGCCGTTGGCCTCGGTGAGCGCCTTCTTGCAGTCAAGCAGGCCGGCGCCGGTGGCGGCGCGCAGCTCGTTGACCATTTGTGCGGTGATCGTGTTGCTCATTGAATCGGAAACGAAGGGTCGGGTTATTCGGCCTTGATCTGCGCGCGCTTGACGCGGGCCGGCTTCTTCTTGGGGGCTTCCTCGTCGTCGCCGGAATCCTCGTCCGCGACGTCGGCGCCAATGGCGGCGGCCACCGCGGCCGTGGCGGCCTTGAAGTCGGCGGAGCCGCGGGAGGCGCGGCGGGAATCGCGCTGGGCCAGACCGGCCTGCACGGCTTCGACGATGGTGTCGACGATGATGCGGATCGACTTGACCGCGTCGTCATTGCCCGGGATCGCGTAGGTCAGCAGCGAGGGGTCGGAGTTGGTGTCGACCAGACCGATGCTGGCGATGCCGCAGCGCGCGGCCTCGGCGACGGCGATCTTCTCGTGGTTGACGTCCACGATGAACATCGCGGTGGGCATGCCATCCATCTCGAGGATACCGCTGAAGTTGCGCTGCATGCGGCCCATCTCGCGCTTGATGGCGGCCTCCTCCTTGGCGGAGAACTTGGCCAGCTCGCCGTCGGTCTCCATCTGCTGATACTTCTTGTACTTCGCGATGGAGCGCTTGACGGTCTCGTAATTGGTCAGCGTGCCGCCGAGCCAGCGGTCGACGCAGAAGGGCATGTTGACGGCGGTCGCGGCCTCGCGGACGATTTCTTGGGCCTGCTTCTTGGTGCCGACGAAAAGGACGTTGCCGCCATTGGCGACGGTCTCGGTGAGGAAGGCGGTCGCCTTCTGGAGGGCCTCGAACGTCTTGCCGAGGTCGATGATGCTGACGCCCTGGCGGTGGTCGAAGACGAAAGGCTTCGAGCGCGGGTTCCAGCGTTTGGTTTGATGCCCGAAATGCACGCCGGCATCGAGCAGGTCCTTAGGAGTGATGTTCATCTGATCTATGTTAATCCTGCGAAAACACAGGTCGGCCAATGGGCCGCCTTGCGATCGTTGGGTTGGTTATGGGTTTGTGGTTTTGACTGACAGAGCGGTCCAAAACAGAGGTCGCCCGCGCCGCTGGCAAGCGCGAATTGGCGAATCGTGGAAAAAGCCATTGACACGTCACATACCCCTGCGCACGTTGCCCCTCCCCTTTATTGCAGGGTGGAGCAGTCTGGTAGCTCGTCAGGCTCATAACCTGAAGGTCGTTGGTTCAAATCCAACCCCTGCACCCATTTTAAGGCCCTCCCACTGCTCGGGAGGGCCTTTTGCTTAAGGCTTTGTGAGTTTTTCATACGCATAAAATTTTCCTGCGGCATTTGGCGGATAATAGCGGTCATTGGCGGCCCTCCCCCGAAAAATCCCCCCGGAGGGGAGGCTCGCGAGAACGTCATTTAGCAACTGGGCCACGATCGGACGAAGCACGTCGAGATTCTCGGCTGTCGTCTCGTTTAGTTTCTTCTGAGCCTTCTCGATGAGTTCGCGGGGCGTCTCGCGTGCGATTCCGGTCATGAACGAAGGGAACCTCGCGTTCACGACCTCCGTCACTGCGTCCATCATCCGGTGTGACGTGACCTCGAATTTTCAAGCCGCCTTGGGAGTTAGTCTGGGCCAAGAAGGACCCAGACATGAAAGGTAAAAAATACAGGACAGAGGAGAAGATCCGGATCTTGCGCGAGGCTGATACCGGCGAGTGCACCATCGTTTACTTTTCCTGCGTGGACTGCGCCGTCGAGGCGGCCCGCGTGGTCGAGGCCGGCGGCAAGATCGACAAGCCCCAATTCTCCATCGGCCAATACGGCTTCATCTCCCTCGTAGCCGACACCGAGGGGATCATGATCGGCCTGCACTCGCTGCAGTAAGCAGCGCCTACGCCCGGAGCCCGAGGCTGCGCGCCACGCGCGGGCCGCACGCCTCGTGGATCTCGGCGTCGTTCCACCCGAGGAAAGCACGCAGGTTTTCCGCACCGCGCGCCATGTCGAGGGACGAGCCGGCGAAGTTCGGCTTGCCCGGTTCCCGCACCACGCCGTCCGCGCCCACTTCGACGTCGAACCGGCCGATGCGATAACGCCCCGGGCCGGCGCCGCCGGCGGCCATGCAATCCGTCGTGAAGATCACCTTGTCGCGCGGTTTGGCGCGCACGAGATTCTGGAGCACCCGCGCAGGGATGTGGATGCCGTCGTGAATGAACGCCGCGTAGAGTTCGTCCCGCGCGAGCAGCCGCTGCATGACGTTGTCGTGCCGCGGCAGCTGCACGGGGATGCCGTTGCCCAGGTGCGTGCACATCGTGAGCCCGGCGGCGATCGCTTCGTCAATGTGCCGGTCGTCCGCCTCGGAATGCCCGATCGAGGCCACGACCCCGCGCTGCGTGATGTGCCGGATGAACTCCGCCGAATTCGGCTGCTCCGGCGCCAGCGTGATCAGCCGGACCTGCCCATTGGCCGCGTCCTGCAGCCGCTCAAACTCCGCGATGTCCGGCGCTTTCATCAGCGCCGGGTCGTGCGCGCCATGATAACCGGGCTTCGGGCTCATGTAAGGACCCTCGATGTGATACCCCACAATCATCCGCGCAATCCGGGGATCGGTGGCGCGAAATTTCTCCACCTTCGCCAGCTTGGCGCAGAGGGAATCAATCCGATCGGTGATCAGCGTAAACAGGATCCGGTCGGTGCGATGCCGCCACAGCCCCTCGACCGCGCGCGTCAACTGGGCCTGGTCGAGGTCCGGCTGCTGAAAATCCACGCCGGCAAAGCCGTTGACCTGCAGGTCGAAGAATCCGGTGTAAGGCGCGTCGCTCATGGTGCAGTTCTCCCTTGTAGGGTTTTACTCTGTCATTCTGAACGCAGTGAAGAATCCATCAGGCCGCTCATTGCGATTGATTGCGCTACTTCCACTGGATTCTTCGCTACGCTCAGAATGACAAACAAGCGGCATGGTCGTTAAAATCCAATGCTCGCCCCGCCGTCGACGGGGACGATGGTGCCGGTGACAAACTTTGCCGCGGGCGAACAGAGCCACGCCACGGTCCAGCCGATGTCGGACGTGTCGCCCAGGCAGCCGAGCGGCGTGCGGGAAAGGATCTTCTGCTTGCGCGCCGGATCACTCTCGAAGGCCTTGCGCGACATCGCCGTGTCGATCCAGCCCGGCGCCACCGCATTCACGCGAATGGCATCCGCGCCAAACTCCAGCGCGAGCGTGCGCACCGCGCCGGTCAGCGCCGACTTCGAGATCGAATAGGCCGACACCCACGGAATGCCGAACAGCGCCGCCATGGAGCTGATGAAAACCACCGAGCCGCCCCCCGCCTTGAGCTGCGGGTGCAACGCGCGCGTCAGCGCCAGCGCGCCCACGACGTTCGTCTGCAAAATGCCGAGCAACTCCGCCTCGCTCGTTTCGACAAACGGCTTCTTCAGGTTGATGCCGGCGTTGTTGATCAAGAGGTCAATCGCCCCGTGCTTCGCCTGCAGTTCGGCGGCGAGCGCCGGCATCGCCGCGGTATCGGTGACGTCCATCACCTGCACCTTGGCCAGCGCGCCAATGCTGGCGGCGGCTTCCTTGAGTTCCTTTTCCCGGCGGCCAGCCAGGACGACTTCGGCGCCGCAGGCCGCGAGGCTGCGGGCGCAGGCGAGGCCGATGCCGGATCCGCCACCGGTGACAAGCGCGCGGCGACCGCGCAGGGAGAAGACTTCGGGAGTGCTCATGAATTTTCCTCGGTGATGGTTTGCAGGAGCGCGCGCATGTAGCCGAGCGCGAAGGCCATGCCGGCATGCCAGGGCGCGCCGCACGCCATCTGGGGCGCATGGTCGGGGATCAGCACGCCCTTGAAGCCCCGGTCGCGCAGGATGCGCACGATCCGCGGCATGTCGATGTCGCCCTCGTCGACGAAGGTCTCCTTGTAAGTTGGCACCTTGCCGCGGACATTGCGGAAATGCACGTAGGCGATCCGGTCCTGCTGCGCGTAGCTGTCGGTGCAGGCGTAGAGGTCGCCCTCGGTCATCTCCGCCAGCGAGCCGAGGCAATACTCCAGCCGGTTGGACGGGCTGGGCGACAGGTCGATCAGCTTCTGATAAAGCTGCGGCTGGTAGACCAAGCGCGGCGTGCCGCGAATCGTCGGCATCGGCGGGTCGTCCGGATGCGCGGCCAGCAACACCCCGCTCGCCTCGGCGACCGGCAGGACGGCGGTGAGAAAATCGTTCAACCGCGCCCACAATTGTTCGTGCGTGCACGGCGGCATCGTGCCCGGGCCCAGCGTGTCAGCCACCTGCATGTTCCACACCAAGCCCGCCGGCACCGGATCGTCGACCGGCCCTTCCATGCCCACCGCCTCGGCGGAGCCACGGGCGTAGGTGCCGCGCGTGCGCCCGGCCACGCCGGCCAGGCTGAAATTGTAGCCGATGCACGGGATGCCCGCCGCGCCCACCCGGCGCACCATTGTCTTGAGGTTTTCCAACTGCTCCGCCTTGCGCGGGCCGTCGAGCAACACGTCGTGCCAGTGCGCGGGGTCAAAGTTCTCGATCGCGGCGATTTCCAACCCGTGCTTTTTCGCCCGCCGCACCACGTCCTCCAGAAAATCCTGTTCCCAGAGTTTCGCCGGGTCGCCGGCACGGCCCCAGCCGTGGAGATCGCCGGTCGGCTGATCGCCGGCCTGGTTGCCCTTCGCCTGGTTGAAGTAATCGACGAGGTGAATCACGAGCGCCGTGCAACCCGCCTGGGCCGCGAAGCGGAAATGGTCGTCGTCCAGCTGGTGCCGGTAAAGTCCGAGGCCTAGTTTCATGCGCGGATCACTGTTGCGCCGCGCGGCGCTCGAGCAATTCGATTTTCAGCATGAT
>JBMSWZ010000029.1:0-9019 GCA_049425105.1 Cephaloticoccus sp. | reverse complement strand
GGGGGGGAGCGGAACCCCCCCCCTACACCCCATCAGCGTCGATCAGCGCCCATTAGCGTTCCTCACTCTCCTCCTCCTCCGCCGCACCCTCCGCCCAGAAATCGATCTGGTCCGGGTCCACGCGGTTGGCGAAGAGCTTGCGCAGAAAGACCTCGCGGTGGTGCGGCGTGCGGCCGAGGCGCAGGAGCGCGTCGCGGTGTTCCTCCGTCCCGTAGCCTTTGTGCTGGGCGAAACCGTAGCCGGGAAATAGATTGTCCAGCTCCGTGAGCATCCGGTCCCGGGTGACCTTCGCCACGATCGAGGCCATGGCGATGCAGAGCGAGCGCGCGTCGCCCTTCACCACGCCCGTGTGCGGATACGGGAAATGGCGCAGGGCCAGGCCATCCACCAATATCTTGGCCGAGACGGTCGGCTGAAATTCCGCGATCTCCTCCGGCGAAGAAAACAAATCCGGCTCCGTCTTCTGCTCAAAGGCCGATGGCGGGAAAATGCCCTCGATCGCGCGGCGCATCGCGAGCTTGGTGGCGCCGAGAATGTTGAATTGCGCGATTTCACCGACATCTCCCACGCCAAAGTTCGCGTGGATTTGCCCCTGCGCCGCGAGCGTCTCGAAATCGAACCACAACGCGTCGCGCTCGGTGGGGGTCAGCTGTTTCGAGTCATTGATCCGGCCGGCGTTGCTGACCGCCCAGCGGCTCTCGAGAAACTCGCGGTTGACCAAGACGGCGGCGGCCACCACCGGCCCGGCCAGCGCGCCGCGCCCGGCCTCGTCCACCCCGATGAGGTGTTCATGACCGTCAAGTTGCTTGAGGTCGAAGGCGCGGAGTTGGCGACGCTTGGGCATCAGGCAAGGCCCGCAAGGGCTAAAGGCTGGCGCGCCGTCACCATTCCATTTTCGGCGGCGGGGGCTTGAGCGGCAGCTCGTCGAGCTTGCCGGCCGCGGCGACGACTTCGTAGGCGGTGCGGAAGTGCAGCTTGGCGAAATTGCCGAGCGCCTTCGCGCCGAAACGGTTGATGATGTCGGCGGCCTGCTCCTTGACCAGCGGCCCGGCGCCCTTCTGGAGTTTGCCGCCAAAGGCCTGGGACAAGGTGTGCATCTGGCGCACATACTCGGCGCGCGCCACGACCGAGGCGGCGGCGACCACCGGATCCTCTTCCGCCTTCGTCCGCATGCGCAGTTCAAAATCCTTCACGCCCTTCCGCTTGAGCTCGCGCTGCACCAGCGGCTGTTCGCTGAACTGGTCGAGCAGGCCCCACGCCACCGGTTTCTCGCCCAGCGCCTGGGTCAACGCGGTCGCGTGCTGCCAGGCCAGCAGGCCGTTGAGGTTGGCGCGCGGGCGGGTCATCAGCTCGTTGTATTTCGGCATGCCGCAGAAGCAGGTCCGGACCACCGCGCCCTTGGTGCCGCGGATGATCTTGTCGAGTTCCATGATCCGGCTCTCGGCCATCTTCTTGGAATCCTGGGCGCCGGCCTGCCGCCACGCCTCGATCGCGGCCTTGTCTGCAATCACGGTGGCTGCAATCACCGGGCCGAAGAAGTCGCCCTTGCCGCTCTCGTCGAGGCCCGCGTGGGTCTCAAACCAGTCCGGATGCAGGACCTCGTCGTAGCCCAGGCGCGGCGCGCCCGTGATCTCGGGTTCGAGAACGTTCTGCACGAACTCCTCCGTGCCCTTACCGGCCACGACCACCTTGCCGCTGGTGTAGGCGGCGACGTTGACCTTGGCGGCCTCGGACTTGAACGCGAAATGGGTGTAGCCAACCGGCACCGCCTCCCACCCCCGCGCCTCGCAATGCGCCCGCAGTTTGGCCAGCTGCGGGGCGTCGAGCTTGATGGTGTAGGAGTTGATCTTTTTCGGGGTCGGGTCCTCCCCGGACGGTGTCCGTTTCGCCATGGCACGACTAGCCATGAAAAGCCCGGAAAGCACAAAGCGAAAATGTCGGCTTTCCTGCGCGGCGATTTGCGCCTTTGGTGGCCCATGTGCCCGAACCGCAGCGACTAATAACCCGGAAAGCCGCTTTCCAAGCGGCCCTCCTTGGCTGGTATCGCGCCGCCGCGCGCCGCCTGCCGTGGCGGGAAACACCGTCGCTCTACCGGACCGTGGTCAGTGAGTTCATGCTGCAGCAAACGCAGGTGAAGACCGTCCTGCCCTATTTCGCGCGCTGGCTCGAGGCCCTGCCGGATTTCTCCGCCCTCGCCGCCGCCGAGGAGGCCCAGGTGCTCCGCCTCTGGGAAGGCCTTGGCTACTACACCCGGGCGCGCAACCTGCACCGGCTCGCCCGGGCACTCGTGGCGATGCCCGAGATACCCCGGACTCCGGAAGCCTGGCGCGAACTGCCCGGCATCGGCCCTTACACGGCCGCCGCCATCACGAGCATCAGTTTCGGCGCCCCGGCCGCCGTGGTCGACGGCAACGTCGTGCGCATCCTCGCCCGGCTCACCGCCGACGCCACCCCGCACGCCGACGGCACCCGGGCCGTCAAAGCCTTCACCCCGCTGGCCGACGCACTGCTCAATCCCGCGGATCCCGGCGATCACAACCAAGCCATGATGGAGCTCGGCGCCACGGTCTGCCTGCGCCGCAGCCCCTTGTGCACGATTTGCCCCGTGCGCGAGTTCTGCGCGGCGGTCCGCGCCGGGGATCCCGAGGCCTACCCCAAACTCGCGGCGAAGAAGCTGGAGAAAGTCACCGTCGTGCGCGCTTGGTGCGTCGCTCGCGGCCGGCTGTTGTTGCATCGCGCTCCCGCGGGCTCCCGGCGGCTCGCCGACCTGCACGAACTGCCCACGGCGGAACACCTCGACTTCAGCGCGGCGACGCTGCAAATGCAGGCTCCGCTGGCCGTGAAAAAGCGCGGCATCACGCGCTATCAAATCACCGAGATCATTTGCCCGGTGGCGGCACCGGCCAAGCTCCCGCCGGATTTGCGCTGGGTGGCGCTGAAGGACCTCGACGCAGTTACGCTCTCCGGCCCCCACCGCCGTTGGGTCCGCGAACTGCTCGGGGCGGAATAGCCACCGTATCAGCGAAAATCAGCACAGGACGAGGCAGACATTCATCCTTCCTCATTGTAGGGCGGGGATTCCAATCCCCGCCTTCAGTTCGAAGCTACTTCGCGGCGGGGTATGGAAACTCCGCCCTACATTAGCGCAGATTAGCGAAAATCAGCGTTCCAACCATCCATTCTGAGAGGGGAACGCTGATCTTCACTGATTGACGCTGATTCTTATGAGAAGAGGCCGGAAATTTTACTCCATTCAGTGTAGGGCGGGGTTTCCAAATCCCACCGCGGCGAGGGCGCCGCGGCTCCATCTCTCCGTTGACTTCGTTTGCTCCTGTGCAAGTCTGCGACTCTGCCCTACGTCAGCGCAGATTAGCGCCCATCAGCGCTCCACCAAACCAGCGTTCACCCCATCAGGGCTTCGATCCGCTCTTTCGACCGGCGCACGTAGTTCACTTCGACCCGGGGGCTGAGCTCGAGCACGAGCAGGTGTTCCGGACGCCAGAACTCGCTGATCATTTTGAAATCGATGTGGCCGCTGCCGATCGGCTGGTGGTCCTTGCCGGAAGCATCGACGTCGTGGAGATGGAAGCCGAGCAGGTGCGGCGCCATGCGCTCCAGGTGTTTCCGGTGATTGAGCAGGCCCATCTCCTCCTTGATGTCGGCATGACCCGTGTCGTGCCAGAGCCGCCCGGCGAGCCCTCCGGCAGGCCGGCAATGAAGGCCTCGTAGTCATCGTCGAGCGGGAGCTCGGTGAACTTCTCGCGGTTCTCGAAACCCAGGCGGACGTTTTTGGCCACCGCGTAGGCGGACACCTCCTGCACGCTGGCCTGGGTCTGGGCCCAGAACGGCCCCATGCGCTGGCGGAGCTTGGCCAGGCTTTTGGCGAGCAGGGCCTGGTAGGCCTTGTCCTCGCGCAGGTCGGCATCGGCATGCTTCTCCTGATAACGGGCGATCTTGTCGGCCGGGTTGAACCAAAAGAACTCCACGCTGCCCAGATGGCAGACCATGAGCCGGGCCTTGAGCTGGGCGGCGAAGTCGAGCGAGCGCTTGGTGTAACGCAGCCATTGGTCGTGCTCCTTGCGGTCGGTCGCCAAGGGCTCGAAAAGGTTGGGCGCGGCGGAATTCACGCCGGGCGGCAGCGGGCAGAAATTATGGGTCGTGGCGACCTGGATTACACCCTCCTCCACCGCCTTCATGATGCCCGGCACCAACGTGATGCGGATGCCGTGGCTGAGCTCCACGTGGGTGAACCCCAACTCCGCCATCTCGGTCAGCATCGCGTAGCCGTCGCTGTGCCGGTGCAAGCACCAGCAGGTGGAGAGGGGGTTTCGCCAAAGCCCCTTATCACGAAACGATTTGGCCCCCGGATGCACGAAAAAAACCGCACCCCGGCAGGAGTGCGGTCGGAAGGCGGGAAAACCCGGGCCGGTTACTCGGCGTAGCGGCGGCGCAGCATCTGGGTGAAGGCCTGGACCTTCTCCTTGCGGCGACGCTTTTCGCAGGGCTTCTCAAAGTAGCGCTTGGCGCGAACACCCTTGATGATGTTCTCACGCTCGAGCTTCTTCTTCATGCGGCGGATCGCACGGTCGATGGGCTCGTTTTTGCGGATTTTGATTTCGATGGACATGGGAATGGGACGAATCTGAAAGGGAAAAACCCGTAGCAAGCCAGCCGCCGGGGGCTCCGTCAATGGCTTTTTTCCCGGAGGTTTTTTTCGTCTGGCGGACCCGGTTTTGGTTGGTTTGGGTGGAGTCCCCCGTGCCCGAACCCGACAAGAACTTCGTCCATCTCCACGTCCATACGGACTACAGCCTCCTTGACGGGGCCTGCCGGATCGACCGGCTGATGGACCGCGCGGTGGAGCTCGGGATGCCCGCCCTGGCCCTGACGGACCACGGCAACCTCTATGGGGCCATCGCCTTCTACACGGCCGCCAAGGAAAAGGGCATCAAGCCCCTGATCGGCTGCGAACTCTACCTCGTCGAGACCTCCCGGCTCGAAAAGCACGGCCGCTCCGACGAGGGCAAGTCGATGTTCCACCTCGGCCTGCTGGCGCGGAACCTCGCGGGCTACCAGAACCTGCTCAAGCTCGTCTCCGACGCCCACCTCAAGGGCTTTTACTACAAGCCCCGCACGGATTTAGAGACCCTCGCGAAATACGCGGACGGCCTCATCGGCTTCACTGGCTGCCTCGCCTCGCTCGTGCCCCAGCACCTCCTCCACGACCGCGAGGAAGAAGCCCGCCAGGCCTGCGGCCGCTTCGTCGAGATCTTTGGCCGCGAGAACTACTTCGTCGAAATCCAGGACCACGGGCTCCCGGAGCAGCGCAAGATCATCCCCGGGCTCCTGCAGCTGGCCGAGGAGTTCAACCTCAAGGTGATTTGCACGAACGACGTGCACTACGTGAACGCCGCCGACGCCGGCCCGCACGACGCGCTGCTTTGCATCCAGACCGGCGCCAAGCTCGCCGAGACCGAGCGTTTCAAGTTCACCGGCACGCAGTTTTACCTGAAGTCGCGCGACGAGATGGCGAAGCTCTTCAAGGAGGTGCCGGACTCGCTCACCAACACGCAGCTGGTCGCCGAAATGTGCGACCTCGCCATTCCGTTCCCCAAGGGCTCGGAGCGCTACCCGAAATATCCCCTGCCGCCGGAGATTCGCGCCACGAAGACACCGGCGGAATACCTGCACAACCTCTGCACGAAGGGCTTGCAGGAACGCTACGGCGTGGACTTTGCCACGATCGCCAAGGATCCGGCGGTCGCGACGCGCCTTGACAAAATCAACCACCGTCCGGAGGGCGAGAAGCCCCAGCCGCCGGATTACGCCGGCCTGACGCAACCGCAGGAGCTCGCCGTGCGCCTCGGCTACGAGCAGGCCATCATCGGCGTCACGGGCTTCATCGACTACTTTCTCGTGGTGTGGGACTTCATCCGGTGGGCGAAGGAGCACGGCATACCCGTCGGCCCCGGCCGCGGCTCCGGCGCCGGCTGCCTCGTCGCCTACCTGCTCGGCATCACCAACGTCGACCCGATGCGGTTCGGCCTGCTCTTCGAGCGCTTCCTCAACCCCGAGCGCGTTTCGCCGCCGGACTTCGACATCGACTTCTGCATGCGCCGCCGCGGCGAGGTGATCGACTACGTGCGCGACAAATACGGCCGCGACTGCGTGGCCAACATCATCACCTACGGCACGCTCGGCGCGAAGATGGTCGTGCGCGATGTCTCCCGCGTGCACGACCTGCCCTTCGCCGAGGCCGACCGGCTCGCCAAGATGGTGCCCGACGAACTCAACATCGAGCTCAAGTCCGCCATCGAGCGCTCCGCCGAGCTGCGCAACGAATACGAGCGCAATCCCGTCGCGAAAAAGATCCTCGACCAGGGCCTAGTGCTCGAGGGCATGGTCCGCAACACCGGCAAGCATGCCGCCGGCATCATCATCACCGACCAGCCGCTGGAGGATTTCGTCCCGCTCACACTGCAGGAAGGCGACGTCACCGTGCAGTTCTCGATGAAGGCCGTCGACAAGCTCGGCCTGCTGAAGATGGACTTCCTCGGGCTCAAGACGCTCACGGTCATCGCCGACGCCGTGGCCAACGTGCGCCGCACGCACGACCCGAAGTTTGAGGTCGATTCGGTCGCCTTCGACGACCCCAAGACCTACGAGCTGCTCAACGCCGGCAAGACCGTCGGCGTCTTCCAACTGGAGTCCGGCGGCATGCAGAACGCCTCGCGGCAGATCGGCATCTCCAACATCGACGACATCAACGCCATCTCCGCACTCTACCGGCCGGGCCCGATGCAGTTCATCCCCGACTACGCGCAAGGCAAACGGGACCCTGCCGCCATCTCCTACCCGCACCCGCTGCTTGAGCCCGTGCTCAAGGAGACCTACGGCATCATCGTCTACCAGGAGCAGGTCATGGAGTGCGCCCGGGTCATCGCCGGCTACAGCCTCGGCAGCGCCGACATGCTCCGCCGCGCCATGGGCAAGAAGGACGCCGAGGCCATGGCCAAGCAGCGCATCCAGTTCGTCGCCGGCGCCAAGGCGCAGCACAACATCCCCGAGGCCAAGGCCAACGAGATCTTCGACCTGCTCAACAAGTTCGCCCAATACGGCTTCAACAAGTCGCACTCCGCCGCCTACGCCGTCGTCTCCTACCAGACCGCCTACCTCAAGGCCAACTACCCGGTCGAGTTCATGGCCGCCGTGCTCACCGCCGAGCTCGGCAACGCCGAAAAAGTTTCCCACTTCATCGCGGAGTGCGAGGCGATGGGCCTCACCGTCCTCGGGCCCGATGTCAACGAGTCGCGCGAATCCTTCACCCCGGTCGGCGACAAGATCCGCTTCGGGCTCGCCGGCATTAAGGGCGTGGGCGAGCAGGCCGCGCAGCGCATCATCGAGGAACGCGAAGCCAACGGCCCGTTCGCCGACTTCGAGGACTTCACCTCCCGGGTCGATTCCCGCGCCGCCAACAAGCGCGTGCTGGAGCACCTCGTGAAGACCGGCGCCTTCGACTTCAGCGGCGCCTCTCGCAAGGCGCTCTTCGACAGCATCGACGCCGCCCTCGCCGGCGCCGCCGCCCAAGCCCGCGCCCGCGCCGCCGGACAGGAGAGTTTCATGGACATGCTGGCCGAGCCGACGGCGTCGGCTCGCAAGTCCCAAGACCCAAGTTCCAAGTCTCAAAAGTCGGTCGATGACTTCACGTCGGCCGAGAAGCTCCAGTTCGAGAAGGAGCTGCTCGGCTTCTACGTCTCGGGCCACCCGATGAATGTCTACGCCGGGCTGTCCGAGGCCATCGACACCTACACGGTCGAGGAACTCGTGCAGATCAACGACCGTCTGGAATTTCGCCTCTGCGGCATCGCCGGCAACATCGCGAAGAAACTCTCCAAGAAGGACAACCGCCCCTGGGCGGCCTTCACCCTCGCCACGCGCCACGCCTCCGTCGCGCTCAACATGTTTGCCGACGCCTACGAGCGCTACGGCGAGAACCTCATCGCCGAGACGCCCGTGCTGGTGCAGGGCAACATCATCGTCGGCAACGACGGCGCGCGCATCAACGTGAAGGAGTGCTACCCGTTGGAGAACTTCGTCACCGGCACGGTCAAGACCGTCACCTGGCTGCTCAAGCCGGACCACCCCTCGTCGCCCGGCTTTTTCCAACTGCTGCGCGAGACGATCAACCAGCAAACCGGCGACACCCGCGTGCGCTTCGGCTTCCTCTTTGAAGACCGCGCCGCCGCCATCGCCGAGGCGAGCACCGCGCTCACGTGGAAGCTCACCGCGCCCGTCTTCCAGGAACTCAAGGCCCACCCCGCCGTCGCCGGCGTGCAGCTCGAAACCAAGCCTCTCGAGCTCAAACAAGACCGCCGCTGGGCCAAGCGCGCCTGAGGGGAACAGGAAGAAAAGGGAAGGCTGATTGGCGCTGATCAGAATGAGGTGGACGGGCAAGTCCCTGTGCCCGTTTCAACCCGCGCGCAGCGGGACCAGCGCGCCCACCTGACGCAGCCCTACGCCCACCTTGTAGGGCGGGGTCTCCGAACCCCGCCGTAAATGTTGAAGCACTACCAAGGCGGGGTTCGGAAACCCCGCCCTACAGTGAAGGAACACCGGCCACAGCCTACTCCGCATCAGCGCGCATCAGCGTTCCTCCCACCGCACTCTGCCCTTCCCTTTCGGCCTGACTCGGTATTCCGTGGCGGCACTCGCATGCCCGCCGATCAAACCGTCCTCAATCACGCCGCCCGCATTCTGGTCTCCGTCAACCCGAAGCTGCCGGCCGACTCCGCGCTGCGACGCTACTTTCAGGAACACCCGAAGGTGTCGCCCGGATTGCGCAGGGTGATCAGCCGCACGGTTTTCACCTATTTCCGCTGGTTCAACTGGCTCGACGCCCGCGAGTCGCTGCAACGCCAGCTCGCCCAGGCCGAGCAAGTGGCGGCGCGCTTTGCGCGCGACCCCCGTTCGATCAAGGCCGAAGCGCTCGCGGCCCGCGCCGTGCCGTCGTGGGGGGGGG
>JBMSWZ010000028.1:0-9219 GCA_049425105.1 Cephaloticoccus sp. | reverse complement strand
AGAGGATGTCGGGGATGACCTCGATGTCGCCGCGCTTGTCGAGCACCTTGTCGGCCTGGTTGGTCGTCGGGCCGTTCGCGGCCTCGGCCAGCACCTTGCACTGGAGCTTCGCGGCGACGGCGGGCGTGATCACGCGCTGGAGGGCGGCCGGGATGAGGACGGTGCATTTCAAGGTGAGCAAGTCCTCGTTAGAGATGGCCTCGCCGCCGTCGAAGTCTTTCAGCACGCGCTGGTATTGGACGTATTTCACGGCCTTCTGCACGTCGATGCCCTTGGCGTTGTAGATGGCGCCGGTCCAGTCGGAGATGGCGATGATCTTCGCGCCGTAGTTCGCGAGCGCGAGGGCGGTTTCGCTGCCGACGTTGCCGAAGCCCTGGATGGCGACCGTGGCCTTGGTGACCGGGATCTTCATGTCCTCGAGATAGCGTTTCACGAGGTGCGCGACGCCGGCGCCGGTCGCCTCGCGGCGCCCCTGCGAGCCGCCGATGGAGATGGGCTTGCCCGTCACGATGCCCGGGACGATATGTCCGAAATGGTTGGAGTAAGTGTCCATCATCCAGCCCATGACCTTCTCGTTGGTGCCCATGTCCGGGGCCGGCACGTCGACGTCCGGGCCGATGAACGGCAGGAGTTCCTGCATGTAGCGCCGGGAAAGGCGCTCGAGTTCCTTTTCGGAAAGGTGGTCCGGATTCACGATCACGCCGCCCTTGGCGCCGCCGTAGGGCAGGCCGACGAGGGAGCACTTCCAGCTCATCCACATGGCCAGGGCCGCGACCTCGCCGATCGAGACGTGTTGGTGGAAGCGAATGCCGCCCTTGGACGGGCCGGTGGAGAGGTTGTGCTGGACCCGGTAGCCCTCGAACACCGTCACGCTGCCGTCGTCGCGCCGGATCGGCAGGGCGAAGGCGACGCAACGGCGGGGATACTTGGTGCGGTCGCGGATATCCTCCGGGAGGTTGATGGCGTCGGCGGCCTGGTCGAACTGGCGGCAGGCCATCTTGAACTCATCGGAATCGTAGAGGGAAGAAATGATGACTTTGGACATGACGGGGGTTGAGGGGCGCGGTCGTTTATGACAAAAGCGTGGGCCGGCCGGGGGATATTGGCAATTGGCTTTGCGGAACCCCCGGATTTCAATGACGTCAACTTATTCGGGCCGCGTGTCCGCATGATATGGTGTCCGTGCTGAAATTTCTGCGTTGGCTTTTCCAAAAGGTGGGGGCGGCCGTCCTGATGGTGGCGCTCGCGCTGGCGGCGTGGGCATTGTGGATCTTCTTAAAGGACAACCTCGATTTCGACCTGCGGCCCAACGAGATCGTGCGCGCCCTGACCGGTCAGCGCACGGAGATCCGCGAGGCCCTGGCGGACGTCCTTTGGCGCCAGGAACAGCTTCTACAGGAGATCACGGCCGAAAAAAAACGGGCCGAGCAGGCGGCCGGCGTGGTGCGCAAACTCAAGGAGTTGGAGAGCACTTGGGACAAATACGTGGGCAATCCCGAGCAGCAGAAGGCCAATGCCGAGCAGATGGCCAAGATGGCCGCCATGCGCGCCGACGCCGAGGCGAAGGTGGCGGATTTGGAGGCGGCCTACACCCGGGGCACGTGGGAGCGCGACGGGCTGGAGCTGGCGTTGGGCAAGCTGGAGGAGCGCATCGTCAAGGCGGAGGCCCAGCGCTCCAAGGTCGTGCACTACCTGGAACGCGCGTGGGAGCGCTCGAAGTGGTGGATCGTGGGCGCGCTGGCGCTTTATTTCTTCGGCCCGACGGTCGCGAAGCTGGGACTGTATTACGGTATGGCACCTATCGTCATGCGCGGCCGGCCGGTGCGATTGAATCCGGCGGTGGGCGTCCTGCCCGGGGTGGGCGCGAATCGGGTTTCGCTGGAAGTGCCGCTGCAGACGGGCAACCGCCTGTGGATTCGCGAACGCTTTTTGCAGTCGTCGGATGAAGGCGTGATCAAGAAGACGCGCATGCTGCTGGATTGGGGCATGCCGTTTACCTGTCTCGCGAGCGGCCTCACCGAGCTGATCGAGCTGCGGCCGGCGAAGGACGCAGACGAGCAGCGCATCACGCTTTCCAATCAGGCGAATCCGCACATCGAGCTGGCGCTGATCACGCTGGGCGAGTGCAGCACGCTGGTCCTGCGGCCGAGCTTCCTCGCGGGCATCGTGACGGAGAGCGGCCGCAAGGTGAAGATCCGGCGCCGCTGGCAGATCTTGCGCTGGCAGGCCTGGGTGACGTTGCAGTTCCGCTATTTTGAATTTGTCGGCCCGGCCCGGCTGATCGTCGCGGGCAGCCGCGGGGTGCGGGTGGAGCGCCTCGCGGCCACCGCGCGCCGGACCAACCAGGACGCGACCATCGGTTTCACCCCGGCGCTGGATTACCGGCCGGTGCGCGCCGAGACGTTCTGGGGCTATTACCGCGACATGAATCCGCTGTTCGACGACCTCTTCGCGGGCGAAGGTTTTTTCCTCTGCCAGGAAATCTCGAGCGACGGCGAGGCGCGTAACGCGCGGAAGTTCTGGGCTGGCCTCTGGGGGTCGGCGCTCAAAGTCTTCGGACTGTGAACGAAGTCCATCCCGCCCTCGGCGTCCTGTTTGACTGGGACGGCGTCATCATCGATTCCTCGCGCCAGCACGAGGAAGGCTGGGAGCGGCTGGCAGCGGAAGAGGGCCGCGAGCTACGCCCCGACCACTTCACGCTGGGATTTGGCCGCAAGAACGAGTGGATCATCCCGGAATTGCTGGGGTGGACGAACGACCCGGCGGAGATCCGCCGACTTTCGCTGCGCAAGGAAGCCCTTTATCGCGAGATCGTGGTGGAGCGGGGGATCTCGCCGCTGCCGGGCGTGCATGTGTTTCTCGAGCGCCTGAAGGCAGCGGGCGTGCCCACGTGCATCGGGTCGTCCACGCACCGAGCAAACATTGACACGATCCTCGACGTGATGGGGTTTACGGGTCTGTTCGGGGGCATAGTCACCGCCGAGGACGTGAACCAAGGCAAGCCGCACCCCGAGGTTTTCCTGAAGGCCGCCGCCCGGACCGGCCGGCCACCGGCGCATTGCATCGTGTTTGAGGATGCGCTCGCCGGCATCCAAGCCGCCCGGGCCGGCGGTATGAAAGTCGTGGGCGTAGCGACAACGCACCCGGCCGAGGACCTGCACATGACCGACCGGGTGGTGCACCAGTTGGACGAGCTGACGGTTGCGGATTTGGCGGCCTTGATTTCCCCTTAGGCATGCTTTTCTCGCTCAACTCTGACTATCAGCCGACGGGGGATCAGCCGCAGGCGATTGCGAAGCTTGTGGCGTCGATCAAGGCGGGGAATCGCGACCAGACGTTGCTGGGGGTTACGGGCTCGGGTAAGACGTTCACGATGGCCAACGTCATCGCGCAGTGCGACCGGCCGGCGTTGATTATTTCGCACAACAAGACGCTGGCGGCGCAGCTTTACTCGGAGTTCAAGAATTTCTTCCCCGGCAACGCCGTCGAATACTTCGTCAGTTACTACGACTACTACCAGCCCGAGGCCTACATCGCCTCGAGTGACACCTACATCGAGAAGGATTCCTCGATCAACGAGGAGATCGAGCGGCTGCGGATCGCCGCGACCAGCTCGCTGGTTTCTCGCCGCGACGTGATCGTGGTGGCGAGCGTGTCGTGCATCTATGGCTTGGGGTCGCCGCAGGATTTCACGGACCTGCGCATTGAGCTGAGCCAGGGCGAATCGCTCGGGCGCAACCGGCTGCTGGAGCGGCTCGTCGACAATCTTTACGAACGCAATGACGTCGAGCTTAAGCGCGGCTGCTTCCGCGTCCGCGGTGACGTAGTGGACATCACCCCGGCTTATTCCGAGCAGGGCCTGCGCGTGGAGTTTTTTGGCGACGAGATCGACGGCATCAGCGAGTTCGATCCCCTCACGGGCAAGATCATCCGGCCCCTGCAGCAGTTCGACCTCTACCCGGCGAATCAATACGTGACCACGCGCGGCAAATTGGAACCGGCGATCCAGGCGATCAAGCGGGAGCTGGACGAGCGGGTCGCCTGGTTCGAAAAAGAGGGCAAGCTGCTTGAGGCGCAGCGCATCCGCATGCGGACGAATTACGATCTCGAGATGCTCCAGGAAATGGGATTCTGCAATGGCATCGAAAACTACTCGCGCCACCTGACGGGCCGGCGCGCCGGGGAGCGGCCGTTCTGCCTGCTGGACTTTTTTCCCGAGGACTTCCTGCTGATGATCGATGAGAGCCATGCGACGGTGCCGCAGATCGGGGCGATGTATAACGGCGACAAAGCCCGGAAGCAGAACCTCGTCGACTTCGGGTTCCGCCTGCCGTCGGCGCTCGACAACCGGCCGCAGAGCTTTGACGAGTTTCGCGCGGTGACGGGGCAGACGCTCTATGTGTCGGCCACCCCGGCAAAATACGAGATGGACCGCTCCGCCGTCGTGGCCGAGCAACTGATCCGCCCGACCGGTTTGCTCGATCCGGAGATCACGCTCCGGCCGACCAAGGGCCAGGTGGAGCACCTGATCAGCGAGATCCGCGCCGCGGTAAAGCAGGGCGAGCGCGTCCTGGTCACGACGCTGACCAAGCGGTTGTCGGAGGACATCACCAGCTACCTGCGGGACGCGAAGATCCGGGTGGAATACCTGCACAGCGACATCGATGCGATCGAGCGCGTGGAGATCCTACGCAACCTGCGGCTGGGCAATTTTGATGTGTTGGTAGGAATCAATCTCCTGCGCGAGGGCTTGGACCTGCCGGAGGTGGCGCTGGTCGCGATCCTCGACGCCGATAAGGAAGGCTTCCTGCGCAGCGAAACGAGCCTTATCCAGACCGCGGGTCGGGCGGCCCGACATGAAAAGGGCCGAGTGATCTTCTACGCGGACAATGTCACGGAATCGATCCGGCGCACCATGGAGGTCGTGAACTACCGGCGGGAGAAGCAGATTGCGCACAACACCGCCCACGGCATCACGCCGCGCAGCGTCAAGCGCGCGGCGCAGGCGAGCCTGCATGTCTACGACGGCTCCGGGGAAAAGGAGGCCGTCGTGGCCGAGGTCGTGGATGATGTGCAGGCCGTGATCGTGGAGCTGGAGGCCGAGATGGTCGAAGCCTCGCGCAAGTTGGAATTCGAGCGCGCCGCGGTGTTGCGCGACCAGATCGAGGCCTTGCGCTCCGGTGACTACAAGAAGGCGGCCAAGGGGCCGCCGGCGAAATACCCGAAGCGCGGGCGCTAGGCGGAAGCCACGCGGACCAGGGCGCGCTCACCGCCGCCCAGGCGAAGGGTCAAAACAGGACAAGGTCCAAGGGCCAAGTCGGATGCACGGGCGTCGACGATGGTGGCCACGCTATCCGAAACGAAGCGAAGCGTGACCGTGGTCGCCAGGGTTGTATCGTCGACCGTGGCGTCAGCCGCGTGGCGTTTGTTGACGACCATTAGGTAGCGTGCGTTGGGTTCGGCATCGTGGGTGAACTCACCGATCACCAGGCCGGTGCCTTCGAGTGCGGTGAGGCCGCCGATTACGCCGTCGGCATAGGGGCACGCATATTCGGGCAGGCAGTCCTCATCGCCACGCACGTGCCACACGCCGGTGGAGGTCAGCGCGAGGATCAGGGAGGATTGGGCGAGGATGCTTTCGTTGAGCGATCGGACCCGGGCATAAATGGGAGCGGGGACTCCACCGGTGTGAGTGACGAGAGCTTCGTCGAAGCCCTCGCCGCCAATGCGGTAGTTGTAATACCAGATGCCGTGCGCGCCATAGGCGAGCAGGGTGTTCACCTGCCACTGGAGGTCTGATTCGCTGGCAGTGCGGAAACCGTGCTCGGGAAACCGGCGCCGATGACCGGTCACCAAGGCGAAGCCCATGAAACCGATGCCGGCTTGCCGGGCCTTTTGCCGCACCACCTCGGTGTTGGCGTAGAATTGGTCGTCGTTGCTGGATCCGTCGGCGAAGAGCACATAAGAGTCGGCGACGAGGAAAGGCGGGTGGTTGGCGCGGATGACGTCCTCGACATAACGACCAAAGCCGCCGCCCATGGTGTAGGGATAGGTCATCAGGTTGACCATGGGCAGGGCCTGGTCGTCCCGGGCGTAAATTTCGCGAAAGCCGGGCGCAAGTTCGGCGATGCAGGGCCCGCCGAATCGCGGCTCGTCCGCCAGCATGTAGCCGGCACAGCGGTTGAGCTTCGCCCGGGCAAACGCGAGGTGCGCGCCCAACCGATCGGGGTGGCAATAGAGCTCGGCGTAGTGGCCGTCATCCTGCCAAAGGCCCAACACCGGATCGAGCCCGGCGGCCTCGGCGTGCTCTGCCGAGCCCAGTGGTGCCATGACGAGGGTCAGTCCCGCCGCGCGGTAGGTGGCGTATTCCTCGAACGTGGCGGCGTAGCGGTGGAAATAACCCCAAGCCGCGAGCGGGAAGGTCGTTCGCGATTGCCGCCACCGGTCCCACCGCGCGCTGGCGTTGGGGTCGAGCAAGTCGGTGCGCGGGGCGATGGACAGTGCGGGTCGAGCCGAGGGACGGGCAAAGGGGGCCGCGGGCAGGTCGAGCCAACGATTCCAGATGGACAATTCCGCGAGTTCGCCGGCCCACGAGCGGTAGGCCCCGGTTTGGCCGAGAGTAAAGGGGGCGTCGCCGCGGGCGAAGCGCATCTCATCGAAGAATCGCGGGAGGGGATGACTGCGGCCGATCATCTCACCCGTTTTGCTGTTCCGCACCTCAATTTCGGTTCGGGCGCGGGTCGTCGCCGACCCGGGAAGAAAACGCAGGAATACGTCGTGCCACCGCGCGGGGTCGCACCACGCGCGGCTGTTGACCGGGGTCAGCGATTGCGGCGCGTGGCTGAAGTTGCCCTGGGGGTAGCCGGTGGGAACGGTCAGGAAGTTCAGACCGTGCCGGCCGGCGACGTAGGTCTCGGCTTCTGAGGCGGCGAAACGGGCGCGCACGTGCAGGGTCCAGGCACCGGTCAGCGCGAGTTCCGGCCAATCGCTGACGGCATATCGCAGCCGGGAATCCTGACCGTTGAACGTGATCGTGTCCCCGCGCGCGCCGAGGCTCGCCGCCTCGAACGGCCGGTGCCGGTGGTGCTCGAGGTGCTGAAGCCGTCCGGCCGCGGCGCGCAGGCGAAAGTCCGGTGCAGGCAGGGAAGAGACCGGGGGCATGGGGTGCAGGCAGGCAAGCCGCGCGGGCGACCGGCGGCAACGCTGAAGGTCGGCAAAACGGCGTTGCACGCGGGCGGAGGCGTGCTGACATGCCGCGATGCAAATCGCGGTGCTCGCCGACATCCATGGCAACCTCGCCGCCTTGGAGGCGGCCTTGGACGCGGTGGAGCGGCTGCGGCCCGACCGCCTGATTGTGGCCGGGGACGTCGTCGACGGCGCGCCGGATCCGGCGGAGTGCTGGGAGCGGGTGAAGGCCCTCGGCGTGCCGGTGCTGCGGGGCAACCACGAGCGTTACGTCTACGATTTTGGCACCGCGCGAGCTGATCCCCTCTGGGTGACGCCGCAGTTTGCGCCCTTGCATTTCACCCATGCGCGACTGAGCGCTGCCCAACGGGAAGAGATGGCGGCGCTGCCGATGGCGTGGACATCACCCGATGCGCCGGACCTCGTGGTGGTGCATGCGTCGCAGCGCAGCGACGCGGATTCCGTGCTGCCGCATACGCCGCCCGAAGAGATTGATCCGATGTTTCCCGAGCCGCGCGACCTGATGGTGCGCTCGCACAATCACATCAGTTCGACCCGGGAATGGCGCGGCCGGCGCATCGTGACGACCGGGGCGGTGGGCCTGCCGCTTGATGGCTACCCGCGCGCGCAGTTTTGCGTGCTCACGCGCCGGCCGGACGGATGGGCGGTGGCGCATCACGCGGTGAAATACGACGTCGGTGCGACGATGCGGCGGTTTCGGGAAACGGGGTATGCGGACACCGCCGGTCCGGTCGGCCGGATGTTCATGCGCGAAGTCGCGACCGGGGCGCATCACGTGGTGCCGTTTCTGCGCTATGTCTGGACGCGGCGTCAGCATGAGCCGGAGCTGGCGCTTGAGACCGCAGAGCGCGACTACCTGAAATGAAACAGCGGGGTCGGATCGACCCCGCTGTGCTTCGCGACGGAACTGGACCGACGATCAGCCGCTGCTTTTGGCCGACTTGGCGGCCTTCTGGCGCTCGCCATTGTTGAGGATGCGCTTGCGGAGGCGCAGGTTCTTCGGCGTGACCTCGAGAAGTTCGTCGGCCGCGATGTATTCGATCGAGCGCTCCAGCGAGAACTTGGTGGCCGGGGTGAGGCCGGCGGCGACGCCTTCGCCCTGGGAGCGGAAGTTGGTGAGCTTCTTCTCGCGCACGGCGTTGACGGCGATGTCCTCGTTGCGCGGGTTCTCGCCAATGATCATGCCCTCGTAGACCTTCTCGCCCGGGCTGACGAACAGCTTGCCGCGTTCCTGGCAGCTCACGAGGGCGTAGGTGGTGGTCTCGCCGGCCTCGGTGGCGACGAGGGTGCCGGTGATGCGGGTGAGCACCTCGCCGGCGTAGGGGCCGTATTCCTTGAACAAGTGGCTCATCACGCCGTGGCCGCTGGTGGCGTTGACGACGTCGATCTCCATGCCGATGAGGCCACGGGTGGTGATGGTCGCCTCGATCATGGTGGTCGAGGCCATCTTCTCCATGTTGGTCAGCTGGCCCTTGCGATTGGCGAGATTCTGCATGATGGCGCCGACGCAGTCGTCGGGCACCTCGATCCAGACGGTCTCGTAGGGTTCGAGGCGCTCGCCATTGGGGCCCTTTTTCTCGATCACGGTCGGGCGGGATACGAGGAGCTCGAAGCCCTCGCGGCGCATGGTCTCGACCAGCACGGCCACCTGCATGGCGCCACGGGCCTTGACGTTGAAGGTGCCGGCGCGGTCGGGGGCGTCCTCGATGAAAATGGAAACGTTGGTCTTGAGCTCGCGCATCAGGCGGTCGCGCAGCTGGCGGGAGGTGACCAGCTTGCCCTCGGTGCCCACAAACGGACCGTCGTTGACCGAGAACTGCATCTCGAGCGTCGGGGGATCAATCTGGGTGAAGGGCAGGGCATGTCCGGCCTCGTCGGCCGTGATGGTGTCGCCGATGTCGATGTCCTCGAAGCCGGAGAGGCCGACGATGTTGCCGGCGGTGGCGGTGTCGTTTTCCCGCGTGCCGAGACCGGTGAACTCAAAGACCTTGGTGATCTTGCCGCGCACGCGCT
>JBMSWZ010000027.1:0-9346 GCA_049425105.1 Cephaloticoccus sp. | reverse complement strand
TGTGCGCGAGGAGTGCCCACGACGCGGCCACGGTGCCTTTCAGAACGTCCAGCGCGAAGACCAGGTTGCCCGGGCCGCGACCCAGGACGCGCCGAACGTTGGTTGCCCCGGGGTTTCGGCTGCCGACTTCAAAGATATTCACGCCCTTGGCCCGCGCGACAAGGTAGCCGAAGGGCAACGAGCCCAACAGGTAACCCAGCGCGCCGGTGAAAAGGACGAAGAGGATCATGGATCAGAGCTGCACGAATTTGGCCAGCTTGATGGCTTGATGCGACTTTAATTCCGTGCGCGCCGCCGGGCTCGGCTCGCTGTCCAAATTGATGACCATGAGCGCGGTCTGGCCGGGCTCGTTGCGGCTGAGGGACATGTTGGCGATGTTGACGCCATCCTTGCCGAGGAGCGTGCCGACATAGCCGATCATGCCGGGCTGGTCATGATTCTCGATCACCAGCAGCTTCCCCACCGCCTCGACCTCCACCTCGCGGTTGTTGATCTCCACGATGCGGGGCTTGCCGGTCTTGCCGATCAGGGTGCCCTTGGCGCCAAAAGTCTCACCGTCGGCCGCCACGGCCTCGACCGAGACGAGCTCGGTATAGTCCACGTCGTCGGTGGACTTCAGCACATGGGCCTTCACGCCCAAGCGCTGCAGCGCGACCGGCGCATTCACGTGATTGACGGAGTCGCCGCTGATCCGACGCAGGAAGCCGCGCTGGATGGCGCGCGTCACGGCATTGGCATCGAGGTCGATGATGCGGCCCCAATAAGTAATGTTGAGCGAAGCAATCTGCGGCGGGCACATCTGCTGCACCAGCGTGCCGAGCTTCTCACCCAGCGTGAGATACGGCCCGAGCACCTTGAGCGTGGCGGCGTCGAGGGACGGCATGTTGACGGCGTTGCGGATGACGCCGCCCTTGAGCACGTCGGCGATCTGCTCGGCGATTTCGATCCCGACGCTCTCCTGCGCCTCCGCGGTTGAGGCGCCAAGGTGCGGCGTGAGGGAGACGTTGGGCAGCTTGCGCAGTTCGCTGTCCTTCGCGAGGGGCTCCTCCTCATACACATCAAACCCGGCGGCGGCGACCTGGCCCGACTTCAAGCCCTCGATCAACGCCGACTCCTTGATGATGCCGCCGCGCGCGCAGTTAAACAACCGAACCCCGCGCTTGCACTTCGCGATGGCGGCCTCGTCGATCATGTGATGGGTCGCATCCGTGAGCGGCATGTGCACCGTGATGTAATCACTGGCCGCCAGCAGCTCGTCCAACGAGACGGCCTCGACCTGCATGGCCTTGGCCCGGCTCGGCGCAAGGTAGGGGTCAAACGCCACCACCCGCATGCCAAAGGCTTGGGCGCGCTTGGCCACCTCACTGCCGATGCGACCGAGGCCGACGACGCCCAGGGTTTTGCGAAACAGCTCGATGCCCGAAAAGGACTTCCGGTCCCATTTGCCCTCGCGCATCGACGCGGCGGCCTGCGGCACGGGCCGGGCGCCGCAGAGGATGTGGGTGAAGGTCAGTTCCGCCGTGGCAATGGTGTTGCCCGACGGCGTGTTCATCACGATGACCCCGCGCTCGGTGGCGGCCTCGACATCGACATTGTCCACGCCCACGCCGGCCCGGCCCACGACCTTGAGTTGGGGCGCCGCCGCCATCACTTCGGCCGTGATCTTGGTCTCGCTGCGCACCACGATCGCCGACACATCGCCGACCAACGACAGAATTTGCTCCGGGGAGGAACCGTAGGCTTCCACGACTTCAAGACCCGGCTGCTGGCGCAGGTATTCCACTCCTTTGGGTGAGACTTTGTCGGCGACGAGAACTTTCATGGGTGCAAAAGGGCTCCAGTGAAAGTTCATCGCCCCTGAAAACGCAAAGATAAATCCCGGCAGAACCGCCGGAGCGTCCGAACTATGACACACTTAAGAAAGTAGCCCCCGCCCCACTCCGCGCTCGCACCCGCCCCCCCGGCGGGCTTTTTTGGGGGCATGGATCCCGCCGCCCGCCTTGCCGCCCAGATGCGTTTCCTGGTCGAGGTCGACAAACTCAAGGAGGTCTTCCGGCAGACTTTGGTCACCCAAAGCCGCCGGTCCGAGAACAGCGCCGAACACTCCTGGCATTTCGCCCTGATGGTCGTGACGCTCGCCGAGCACTCCAACCACCAGCCGCTCGATGTGCTGCGCATCCTCAAAATGGTGTTGCTGCACGATGTCGTGGAAATCGATGCGGGCGACACCTTCGCCTACGACGAGAAGAACATGGCCGATCAACACGAGCGCGAGGCCCGTGCCGCCGACCGGATCTTCGGGCTGCTGCCGGCGGACCAGGCGTCGGCGTTTCGCGCCCTCTGGGATGAATTTGAGACGCAGGCCACGCCCGAGGCCCGGTTCGCCGCCGCCTGCGATCGCTTCCACCCGATGCTGCTGAATTGCCTCACCGAGGGTCACGCCTGGCGCAAGCACGGCATCACCCAGGATCGCGTCCTGGCCAGGAACGCGCACATCGAGGCCGGCTCCACTGAACTTTGGGCCTACGCCCGACGCATGATCGACGACGCCGTGGCCCGCGGCCACCTGGCCGCCAAACCCGCCGCCCCATGATCCGCCCCGCCACCATTGAAGACGCCGCCGCCATCACGGCGATCTACAATCACTACATCGCGCAAACGATTGTGACCTTTGAGGAGGAGCCGGTCGATGCGGACGAAATGGCCGGCCGCGTGCGCGACACGCTCGCCGCCGGGTTGCCCTGGGTGGTCGCCATCGCCGCCGACCGCGTCGTCGGCTACGGCTACCTCAGCAAATGGAAATCCCGCTGCTCTTACCGTTTCTCCGTGGAATCCAGCATCTACCTTGAGCCTGCGGCAACGGGACGCGGCCTCGGCTCCGCGGTTTACCAAGAGCTGATTGCCGCCGCCCGCATCCGGGGAATGCATGTCATCATCGGCGGTGTCTCCCTGCCGAACCCCGCGAGCACCGCGTTGCACGAAAAATTCGGCTTCTAGCAAGTCGCGCACTTCCGCGAGACCGGGTTCAAATTCGACCGGTGGATCGACGTCGGCTACTGGGAATTGCTCCTGTGACGGATTTCAGCTCAGGTCGCGAAAGCTGCCGAACTCCGGATCGAAGAGCCGGCGGTGGGTGCGGACGATCATGCCGTCGGTGAGGCCGGCGAGGTAGTCGCAAATTCGGCGGGCCTTGCAGTCGAGGGTCTGCTCGGCGACGATGAGCCGGCCGGTATTCTCGGGCAGGATGCTGATGACGCGCTCACCGCGCTCGGCGTAATTCTCCCAAATGGCCGCAAAGAGCGCGTTGAGGATCGTGCGCGCCTTGTGTTCGAGCTGCTCCAGTTGCGGGCTCTCGAAAATGATGTCGTTGGCTATGCGCTTGAAGAACTCCGCCTCGCGGACCGCGGCGGCGTCCACCACCAGTTCGAAGCGGTAGCGGTTGGTTTTCGACGCGAGAAAATTGTCCCGCTCACGCAGACGGCAGGCCTTGATGAAGCGGCCGATTTTCTGGGAAAAGGTATTTTCCAGCCGGTCTGCCCGGATGGCATCGAACAGTGCCTGCAGGTGCTGCTCTTCCTCCGGACTCACGCCCGTGCCACCCGCCCAACGTTCCACGCGCTCGAGGGTGAGAAAGCCCGCGCGCACGCCGTCGACGATGTCGTTGAGCGAGTAGGCCGCGTCATCCGCCCAGTCCATGATCTGGCACTCGACGCTCTTGAATCCGTTCAGCGCCTCGCCGGGTCGCAACTCGCCGGGAATCTCGGCCCCGCCAAACACCCAGTTCCGGATGGGCTCCTGGGCGTCGTAGATAAAATGGTTCACCGGCGGCGTCGGAAACTCCGTGTAGAGCTGCTTGTATTTCAGCACGCCGTCGAGCAGCGCCCGCGTCGGCTGCATGCCGCGCACCCCGGTTTCATTCTGATACATCGTCTCGCACAGCAGGTGCAGCGTCTGGGCGTTGCCCTCGAAGCCGCCCCGCCGCTTCATCAACTCCTGGAGCGTGCGCTCGCCGCTGTGGCCGAAGGGCGGGTGCCCGAGATCGTGCGCGAGGCAACTGGCCTCCACCAGGTCACTGTCGATGTAAAAGTCGTCCCGGAGCGGATCGCCCTGGGTGCGCAGGAAATGGCAGATCGAACGGCCGATCTGCGACACTTCGATCGAATGCGTCAGGCGCGTCCGATAGAAATCGTATTCGCCCGAGAGGAAAACCTGGGTCTTGGACTGCAGCTTGCGGAAAGCGTGGGCGTGGATGATCCGATCCCGGTCGATCTGGAACACGCTCCGGTAATCCGGCTTGCGGTCGCCCCCGTAGGCCGCGGTGTCGAACGCGTTGTAAAACCGGTTTTCCATTGGGATTCGACAGCAAGGGGTCGCCCGTTAGGTTGCAAACCCTAAGACCGCATGCCCGCCGCCACTTTTGACACGCCGATCGGGACCTGCCGCCTCTCGTGGACGGACTACGTGCTCACGGGCTTCGGGTTGCCCGGCGACGGCAGCGAGGGCACGTCCGAAACCGCCGCGCCGCGCTGGATCGATGAGATCATGCGCCGGGTGCAGGCGCATCTCGCGGGGCATCACCAGGATTTTAGCGACCTGCCCTACGCCTTCGACCGCGTGGCCGACTTTCCCAAGCAGGTCTACCAATGCACGCTCTTGATCAAGCCTGGCACGACTTGGAGCTACGGCGACATTGCCCGTGAGCTGGGTTACCCGCCGTCAACCAGCCGGGCCGTGGGTTCGGCCCTCGGCGCCAACCCCTGGCCGCTGCTCGTGCCCTGCCATCGGGTCGTGGCTGCGGACGGCAAAATGACCGGCTTCTCCGGCCCGGGCGGCGTGGAGACCAAGCTCCGGCTCCTCGCCATCGAGGGCGCGCAGTTATTCGACGTCTGAGGCCCGGCATCAACGGCGCTTCGTTCCTCCGCAAATTCGGGATAGGAGTTGTGCCGCGGCCCGCCCCAGCCACACTGCCCATATGCCCGCACACACCATGCGCGCCATCGCCAAAACCCATGCCGGCCCGGGCCTCGAGATGATCGAGGCGCCGGTCCCCGAACCGGGCATCAACGATGTGCTCATCAAGATCAAGCAGACCTCCATCTGCGGCACCGACATCCATATCTACAATTGGGATGCCTGGGCCGCGCAGACGATCCAGCCGCCAATGATCATCGGCCACGAGTTCGGCGGCACCATCGAGGAGGTCGGCGCCAACGTGAAAGGTTTCAAAAAAGGCGACCTCGTCGACGGCGAGGGCCACATCGTCTGCGGCATGTGCCGCAACTGCCTCGCCGGCCGCCGCCACCTGTGCAAGGACACCAAGGGCGTGGGCGTGAATCGCGATGGCGCGTTTGCCCAATACCTTTGCATTCCCGCCAGCAACGCCGTCCACGTGGACCCCGCGATCCCGCTCGACGTCCTTTCGTGCTTCGACCCGTTGGGCAACGCGACGCACACCGCGCTCCAGTTCGACCTCGTCGGCGAGGACGTGCTCGTGACGGGCGCCGGCCCCATCGGCTGCATGGCCGTCGCGATCGCCAAGCACGCCGGGGCGCGCAAGATCGTCGTGACCGACGTGAACGCCGACCGCCTCGCCCTCGCCAAACGCATGGGCGCCACCCGCACCGTCGATGTGTCCAAGGAGAAGCTCGCCGACGTGCAAAAGGCCATCGGCATGCGCGAGGGCTTCGACGTGGGCTTGGAAATGTCCGGCAATCCGCAGGCCCTGAACGACATGATCGACAACATGGCCCATGGCGGCCGCATCGCGCTCCTCGGCATCATGCCCGGCGCCGCCGCGGTGAACTGGAACAAGGTCGTGTTCAACATGCTGACGATCAAAGGCATTTACGGCCGGGAAATGTATGAGACGTGGTATAAGATGACCTCGATGATCCAGACCGGTCTCGATATCTCGCCCGTCATCACCCACCGGTTCGACCACACCGAATTTCAGACGGCCTTCGACCTGATGCGCTCCGGCAAGAGCGGCAAAATCGTGCTGAAGTGGGACTGACGCCATGACCCCGGAGTATCAATCCCACTTGGAGCGCACCCTCGCCGAGATCGAAGGCGCCGGACTCTACAAGCGCGAACGCATCATCACCACGCCGCAAACCGCGCACATCGGCGTGAGCGACGGCCGGCAGGTGCTCAACCTCTGCGCCAACAACTACCTCGGCCTGGCGGACAACCCCGAGCTCATCGCTGCCGCCCGCGAATCCCTCGATCGCTGGGGCTACGGCCTCGCCTCGGTCCGATTTATCTGCGGGACGCAGCAGTTGCACAAAGACCTGGAGGAGGCGATCAGCCGTTTCCTCGGCACCGACGACACCATCCTCTACACCTCGTGCTTCGACGCCAACGGGGGCCTGTTTGAGACCTTGCTCGGGCCGGAAGACGCGGTGATTTCCGACGAACTTAACCACGCGTCGATCATCGACGGCATCCGCCTCTGCAAGGCCAAGCGCTTCCGCTACCGCAACAACAACCTTGAGGACCTTGAGGCCAAGTTGAAGGAAGCCGACGCCGCGGGCGCGCGGTTCAAACTCATCGCCACTGACGGCGTGTTCTCGATGGACGGCTACATCGCTGACCTGAAGGGCATCTGCGACCTCGCGGATCGTTACGGCGCCTTGGTCATGGTCGATGACAGCCACGCCGTGGGCTTCATGGGCAAGACCGGCCGCGGCACGCCCGAACACTGCGGCGTGATGGAGCGCGTCGACCTCATCACTGGCACGCTCGGCAAGGCCCTCGGCGGCGCCAGCGGCGGCTACACCACCGGTCGCAAGGCCATCATCGACCTGCTGCGCCAGCGCTCCCGACCCTACCTGTTCTCGAACACGATCGCCCCGGCCATCGCGGCCGCCTCGCTGAAATGCCTCGAACTGCTCTCCCGCTCCACCGCCCTGCGCGACAAGCTTGAGGAGAATACAACGTTTTTCCGCGCGGGCCTGGTCGAGGCTGGCCTCGACATCCGACCCGGCACCCACCCCATCACTCCCGTGATGCTCGGCGACGCCGCCTTGTCCCAAAGATTCGCGGCCCGGATGCTGGAAAAGGGCGTGTATGTGATCGGATTTTTTTTCCCGGTCGTGCCGCAGGGTCTGGCCCGCATCCGCACCCAAGTCTCCGCCGTGCACAGTCGCGAGGACCTCGCCTTTGCCATTGAAAAATTTGCCGAGGTGAAAACCGAGCTCGGCCTCTAAGCCTCTCATGCCGCCGTCCCTGCCCCTCGCCCCGCTCCGCCGTGCCGCCCGCCAAGCCGCCGCGCGCGCCTACGCTCCGTATTCGCGCTTCAAGGTCGGCGCGGCCATCCTGACGATGGACGGCAAAGTCTACACCGGGTGCAATGTCGAGAACGCGTCCTACGGGCTGTGCAATTGCGCCGAGCGCACGGCGATCTTCAGCGCAGTCGCCGCTCAAAAGAAGAACCTCAAACTCAGGTGCGTGGTGATCTATACCGACACCGATGCGCCCACGGCTCCTTGCGGAGCCTGTCGCCAGGTCATCAACGAATTCGGGCCGGCGGCCAGAGTCGTCTCGTATTGCCGGGGCAAGGACGTGATCGACACGACTCTCGATCAACTGCTGCCCGGCGCGTTTGGCCCGGCCAACTTGGGACGCTGACCGCGCGTCAAAGCGAGTCGCGCACCGCCGCCACGATTTCACCCAGCGCGACGTCACGCTCCGAGCGGTCGTTCATGTCGCGCACCTTGACGATGCCCTTCGCCAACTCGTCGCTGCCAAAAATCAGCGCCAGGCGCGCACCTGCCTCGGCCGCCGCCTTGAACTGCTTGCCAAACGCGACGTCCTTCAGCGGATAGTCCACCCGGAAACCGGCCGCGCGCAGGGCTTGGATGACCCCAAAGGCCGCCTTGCGCTCGGATTCGCCGCCGATCACGCAATACACCTCGGGCGCATGCACGAGCGCCGGCGTCAGGCCCCGCTGCTCCAACAAGAGCGCAAAGGTCATGTCGCCGATGGCGAAGCCGACTGCGGGCAGGTCCGCGTTGCCGAGTTTGCCGACCAGATCATCATAGCGGCCGCCGCCTGCAATGGCGCGCAATTCCCCTTTCCGATCGAAGGCCTCGAAAACAAACCCCGTGTAATAAGCGAGTCCGCGCACCACGCCGAGGTCCACCTCGATGAAACGTTCCAGCCCCATCGCCGCCAGATTGCCCAGCAGTTTGCGCCAGTCCGCCAACCGGGCCGCAATGCGATCGTCCCCGAGCGGCGTCAGCAGTGACTCGAGCGCCGGGAGCGACTTGATTTGGAGAAAAGCCAGGACCTTGGCCTTCAGCGCCTCGTCGAGCGCGCCGAACTGCTCGGTGTAACCCTTGAAGGCATCGTCGCCGTATTTTTCATACCGATCCACCGCGCCCAGCACGCCGCGGATCCGGGCCTCGTCGAGACCGAGCGCCGCGAGGTAATAGAACCAAAGGTTGCGGTCACTCAAACGCACGTAGAAATCCTGCTCCGTCAGCCCGAATGCACACAGGCACTGCACGAGCAGTCCGATGAGTTCCGTCTCCGCCTCCGGGCCGGGTTCGCCGAAAATATCCGCATTGAGCTGAAAGAAGCAGCGGCCGCGGCCTTTCTGCATGCGCTCATACCGGTAAAACTCGCCGATACTGAACCACTTGATCGGGCGCTTCAGGGCGTTCGCCTTGGCCCCGACCAGCCGGCAGACCGTCGGCGTCATTTCCGGGCGCAATGCGACTTCGCGACCACCCTTGTCGGTAAAGCTGAACAGCTGGGCCTCGATCTCGTCGCCGGACTTGGCCTTGTAGAGATCGAGCGGCTCCAGCACGGGCGCATCGTATTCGGCAAAGCCGTAGGCCGCCGCCGTCTGCCGCCAGAGGCGAAACAGGTAATTACGGCGGGCAAGGTCGTCGGGGTAGAACTCCCGGAAGCCGGGCAAGGTCTGGAACGTGGCCATGGGACGGGAAACCTTGCGGAGCCGGCGAAATCCACGCCACCTCAAAATTCCGGCAATCAAAAAGCCCGGGACATGCGTCCCGGCCCGAAAAGGAGATTTAGCTGGCTGCTCAGGCGCCCGGGCCCGCGTCCGGCGCCGAGGGAGCCGACAACTGGTTGAGGTCGATCTTTTTGAGCTGCTGCTTCAGGACCTTGCCCGACTTGAACTTCACCACGGCCCGCTGCGGGATAACGACTTCGGCCTCCGGCTTGTTCGGGTTGCGGCCGATGCGGGACTTGCGCACCTGCACTTCGAGGACGCCAAAATTCCGTAGCTCGACATTGCGGCCTTGGGCCAGGGCTTTCTGAATGATGTCAAGGGTCAGCTGGACCGTGTCGCCCACTTGCTTTTGGGAAAAGCCGGTGG
>JBMSWZ010000026.1:0-9446 GCA_049425105.1 Cephaloticoccus sp. | reverse complement strand
GATCTGGAACAGCTCTTGTTCGGTGATGCGGCGTTGCTGCATCGAGTCGCGCTCGCGGAGGGTGAACGTGCCGTCCTTCTCCACGGTGTCGAAGTCGATGGTCACGCACCACGGCGTGCCGATCTCGTCCTGGCGGCGGTAGCGGCGGCCGATGGCGCCGGCCTCGTCGTAGAACACGGCGAAGCGGCGTTGGAGTTTTTTGTGCAGTTCCTTCGCGCGCGTCGTGAGCTGCTCCTTGTTCTTGAGCAGCGGGAGCACGGCGACCTTTACCGGCGCGATGCGCGGCGACAGGCGCAGGACGGTGCGCTTCTCGGTATTGCCCTTCTCGTCGGTGACGTCTTCTTCCGCGTAGGCGGCGCAGAGGACGGCGAGGAAGATGCGGTCGACGCCGACGGCGGGCTCAATCACGTGTGGGATAAATTTCTTCTTGGTCGTCTCGTCGAAGATCGCCTGCGGCACGCCGCTGGCTTTCTCGTGCTGGCCGAGGTCGTAGTTGCCGCGCGCGGCGATGCCCCACAGCTCCTGCACGCCGAAGGGATACTTGAACATGATGTCCGTCGTGCCGCGCGAGTAGAACGCGAGCTTGGCCTTCGGGTGGTCGTAGGTGGACAGGTGCGAATCAGGCAGCCCGATCGACTTGAGCCAATCCCAGCACCACTGGATCCAATCTTTGTGCGCCTGCTCCCAGTCGGCGTCCTCGTGAATGAAGTATTCCATCTCCATCTGCTCGAACTCGCGCGAGCGGAAGATGAAGTTGCGCGGCGTGATCTCGTTGCGGAACGACTTGCCGATTTGCGCGATGCCGAAGGGCAGCTTCACGCGGCCGGTGTCGACCACGTTCTTGAAGTCCACGAACATGCCCTGCGCCGTCTCGGGGCGGAGGTAGGAGGCCGAGGAGCCGTCGCGCAGCGCGCCGACGTGCGTCTCGAACATCATGTTAAACGCGCGCGGCGGCGTGAGGCTGCCGGGCTCGCCGGTGGCGGGGGAGGGGATGAGCGGGATCTGCTCGGGTGTGGCGTCGGTGAACTCGACGACCGTGACCGGGGCGAGCGTGCCTTGGATGGCTTTCTTGCGCTTGAAAGCCTCGGCGGCGGCCTGGAGCGCGCCGGCAGTATCTTCGGACTCCAGTGCGGAGACGTAGCCCTTCACCTCGCCGTCGATCGTTACGGCGGCGAAGAACAGCTGGTCGGCGCGGAAGCGTTGCTTGGACGCCTTGCAGTCGACCAGCGGGTCGGTGAAGCCGTCGACGTGGCCCGAGGCCTGCCAGACCTTGGGGTGCATGATGATCGAGGTCTCGATGCCGACGACGTCGTCGCGGCGGCGGACCATGTCGTCCCACCAGCAGTCCCGGATGTTCTTCTTCAGCTCCACGCCGAGCGGGCCGTAGTCGAAGAAGCCGTTGAAACCGCCGTAGATTTCCGACGAGGCAAAGATGAAGCCGCGGCGCTTGCAGAGCGCGACGAGGTCTTCCATGGAGGCGGCGGGGGCGGTTGGATTGGCGGACATAGCCCGCCAGACATGGCGGTTGGGGGCGGTCCGGTCAACCGCGGTTTGGCCTCCGGTGGAACCCTCGGCTCCGATTCCAGTCACACCTACCCCGCGTCGCGGTGGCCGGTGGACCGGCCCGTCGCACGCCTTGTCCGCCTCAACCCTGATCTTTTTATCATGCGTATGAAAACCTCCGTCTTGAATCGCGGCGCGCTGTGGGGCGTGCTGCTTGCCCTCGTCGGCGCCTCGGGCCTCGCGCTCTGGGCCGGCGAAAAAACCGGCGACCGTCCGCCGCTCCGACTCCAGGCCGACGACACGATGATCGACCGGGACGACGCCCTCCGCGTCAGCTACGCCAGCGTCGTGAAGAAGGCTTCGCCCAGCGTGGTCTACGTGTTCTCCACCAAGATTCTCAAGCCGCGCCAGGATCTGGCGCCGTATTACAACGACCCGCTCTTCCGTCGCTTTTTCGGCGTGCCCGACCAAGGGCGCCCGCGCGAGCAGCGGCAGCAAGGCCTGGGCTCTGGCGTGATCATTTCCGCCGACGGCTACATCCTCACCAACAACCACGTGGTCGACGGGGCCGACGAGGTAAAGGTCGCCTTCGGCGAGCCCCGGCAGGAATTCAAGGCCGAGGTCGTGGGCCGCGACGAGAAGACCGACATCGCCGTGCTCAAGATCGACGCCAAGGACCTGCCCGCCGCCACCCTCGGTGACAGCGACCAGCTCGAGGTGGGTGACACCGTCTTCGCCATCGGCAATCCCTTCGGCATCGGCATGACCGTCACGCAGGGCATCGTCAGCGGCCTGGGCCGCGGCGGGCTTGGCATCGAGACCTTCGAGGACTTCATCCAGACCGACGCCGCGATCAACCCGGGCAACTCCGGCGGCGCGCTTGTCGACGCCGAGGGCCGCGTCATCGGCATCAACACCGCGATCCTCAGCCGCAGTGGCGGCTTCAATGGCGTGGGCTTTGCCATCCCCGTCAACTTTGCCCGATCGCTCGCCGAGCAGCTCGTGGCCACCGGCAAGATCACCCGTGGCTTCATGGGCGTGAGCACCCAGGCGCTGGAGGCCGACCTCGCCGCGCAGTTTGGCGCCAAGCACGGCGCGCTGATCACCGACGTCACGCCGGACAGCCCTGCCGACAAGGCTGGTTTCAAGAGCGGTGACATCATCACGAAGGTCAACGGCCGGATCGTGCTCGATCCGCGCCGTCTGCAACTCGCGGTCATCCGCCTTGCGCCCGGCACCGAGGTCACGGTGGAATACATTCGCGACGGCGAGACCAAGACCGCGAGCTTCAAGCTGGGTGAACTCGGCGGCGACAAGCCTGCCGCCGGCCAACCTGGCAGCGATGAGGGCGTGCTCGACGGCGTGACGGTCACCGACCTGACTCCGCAACTCCGCGCCCAGCTGCGCCTGCCGGAACGCCTCGAAGGCGCGTTGGTCACCGACGTCGACCCGTCGACGCCGTCCGCTCGCGACGGCCTGCGCGAGGGCGACGTGATCCTCAGCCTCGACCGGCGCGCCGTGCGCAATGCCGAGGAGGCATTGAGACTCAGTGAAGAAATCAAGGGCCCGAAGGTGCTCGTGCGCATCTGGCGCGAAGGCATCAGCCGCTACCTCGTCATCGACGAGAGCGAGTAAGCGTCTGCCCGCTTAACTGGGGCCGGGGCGCCCGCGCCCCGGGCAGCCCGACGAAGGCGTCGCGTCTCCAGCAATCACCTCACAGCCGCCGCGGAGTTTCTCCCGGCGGCTTTTCTTTGCACCGCAATCCTGCCGGTCGCTGCCCCGTAGTCGTGGAAGCGAATCGCCGCAGGTCCGTCTAGCATGGAGCCGGGGCGCCCCCGCCCCGGAACGCGACGAGGGCGTCGCGTCCCCTTTAATACCGCTGCCCCGCGGCGCGGTAGACCTTGCTCATCAGCCAGGCCGGGCCCACGAGGAGAAAGATCACGTCTTTCAGGAACGACGGCTTCTTGCCCTCGATCTTGTGGCCGATGAACTGGCCGATCCACGCGGCGACGAACAACCCGAGGCAGACCTGCCATACGGGCCAGGGCGCCACCAAGTTCAAGGCTGCGAGCCCGCAGTAGCACAGGCCCATCCACGCCAGCATGCCGGCGCTCAACAACGGCGACAGCCGCAGGTAGAACCCCATCGTCAGCACCATGGCCGGGATCGCCCAGTTGAACCACGGCGCCTGCATCCGCCACTCGGCGGGCACGGGAATCGACCAGATGAAACCCACAACGCAGAAGAAAATCACGGGCACGCAGATCCAGTGAACGAGTTCGTTGACGGGGTTCTGGTGGCTCTCGCCGTATTCGGCGAACCACGCGTCGGCGGACTTGCGCGAGCTCATGGCGGTGGGTTGGGTCTGGGTCGACGGCGCGCAGAGCTTTGGCGTGGTGCTGCTGGTGCACGGCGTGGTGTCGGGCTGCTATTTCACCGGGGCGCTCGGGCAGATGCTGTTCCCGAAGCTCAAGTTCGCGCAATTCGCCTCCGCCGGCGCGATGCTGCTGAGCGTCTGCAACATCGTCTTTGGACCGGCCATGGGCAGGGTGCTCGATTGGCTGGACCACGACTACCGTTACACCTTCGGCGCGGGGGCGCTCATCGCGGCGGCGGCGCTGGTCGTGACGCTGGCGGTCTACCGGCGCTTCCTCGCGCTCGGCGGCACCAAGGGCTACGTGGCGCCCTAAGGGCGGTCAGAGGCGGGCGACGGCGATCTTTTCGAGCGTCTTCACGTCCACGTCGTGACCCATGCCCGGGGCCTCGGGGGCGCGCACATGGGCGTCGGGGCCGATGCGCTTTTCGAACACCACGGGATTTCCCATCACGAGGGTCTCGTAGTAGTGGTTGTTCTTGATCGCGAGGCAGAGGTGGATGTTCTCCACGCCCATGCCATGCACCTCGGCGCTGAGCTGGAAGGAGTCGGCGAGGTGTGCGACGCGCAGCGCGCCGGTGATGCCTCCCTTGTAGAACCAACTCGTGCGCACCATGTCGGCCGCGCCCTGCGTGATGAAGTCGGCGACGTTGTAGTGGCAGCCGTCGGAGGTCTCGGCCGCAAGGACTGGGATGTCGAGCTGCTCGCAGAGCCGCCGGTAGGCGTTGATGCTGAACTCGCGCATCGGTTCCTCATACCAAAGGTAGTCCGCGTCCTCGAGCGCGCGGCCGAGGTAAAGTGATTCATACGGGTCGAAACCCGCGGAGCCGTCATACATCAGCGCGATGTCGGGCCCGACGTGTTTCCGCAGCGCCTGGCAAAGCGCGGCGTCTTTGCGCGCGTCGCCCCAGGCGTGCAGCTTGATCGCCTTGAAGCCGCGGGCGAGGCACTGGTCGGCCACATCGAGGAATTCCTCGGTGGTCGCATAGGTCACCGTGCTGGCGTAGGCCTCGATCGAATCGCGGTAGCCGCCGAGTAGTTGATAGAGCGGCAGGTTGGCGGCCTTGGCGGTGATGTCCCACAGCGCGGCGTCGACCACGCCCATCATGTAAATGGGAAACTCCTCCAGCCGGTCGATTTCCCAGACCTCGTGCCAGAGGCGCTCTTTTAAAAGCGGATTTTTCCCGAGCAGCATGGGTTTCAAGCGCCGCTCGATCAGGTCGAGTGCAATCGGGCCGCGCACGGCGCAACTCCAGCCCTCGATGCCGGCGTCGGTGACGATCCGCAGCCAGGTCTGCTCGGTGAAGGCGTCGCTGCCGGGCAGGCCTTGGCGCCAGACATAGGGCACGGCGGCTGGGGTGCGGACGGTATACGCGTGGACGGCGGTGATTTTCATGCGGGGGCGGGGTGCGTGGGTTTTCGCCCGTGGCGCAGGGCGAGGCAATCCCCAAGCCGGGAAAGTTCGTCATCCGCGATTATTTTCACGACAGCGCCGGGGGATCGCGGCTAGGGTGCGGTCATGTTCGACCTATCTGGCAAGGTGGCGCTCGTAACGGGCGCGGGTTCCGGCATTGGCCGCGCGATCGCGGAGCGTTTCGCCAAGGCGGGCGCCAAGGTGCATGTCGGCGACCTCAATGAATCCGCCGGGCGTGAAACGGTCAGCCTGATCACAGCCGCGGGTGGTGCGGCGGAGTTCCAATCGCTCGATGTGGGTGATGAATCCGCCGTGGCCCGGGTGGCCGCCGCCACCGGCCCCCTCGATATCCTCGTGAACAACGCCGGCATTGGCCATGTGGGCACGATCCTGCAGACCAACGCCGACGACATGGACCGGCTTTATCGCGTCAACGTGCGCGGCGTGTTCAGCGTCACCAAGGCCTACATCGGCGACATGATCGCGCGCCGATCCGGCAGCATCATCAACCTCGCGTCCATCGGCGGCATCATCGGCGTGCGCGACCGCTTTGCCTATGTGACCACGAAGTTTGCGGTCGTGGGCATCACCAAGCAGCTCGCGCTTGATCACTCGGCGGACGGCGTGCGTTGCAACTGCATCTGCCCCGGCCGCATTGAGACGCCCTTTGTGCAGGCGCGGCTCAAGGAATACCCCGATCCTGAGCAGGCTTACCGGGACATGAGTGCGACGCAGCTGATCGGCCGCATGGGCCGCCCGGAGGAAATCGCCGCGGCGGCGCACTACCTCGCGAGCGACGAGGCTTCGCTGGTCACGGGTGCGTCGCTCCTGGCCGACGGCGGTTGGAGCGTGGGCAAGTAAACCCGGCCATGACGGCGCTCCGTCCCACCCGCCGGCCGGATGCCGCGGCCAACGGCTGGCTCTCCCTCGGACTCGCGGCGCTGGGCGGCGCGTGGGGGGCGGTGGACGAAGGGGAATCGCTCGCAACGATTCAAGAGGCCTTGGCGCGCGGGGTTTTGGCCTTTGATGCAGCTCCCTCCTATGGTTCGGCGGAGACTTTGTTGGGCCGGGCGCTGGCGGGGTGGAAGGGGGAAAGGCCGCTGATCAGCACGAAGGCCGGTCGGTTGCCGGCGCCCAACGCTCAGGCGGAGTCCTACGATTTTTCAACGACGGGACTGCGCGACAGCGTGCGGCGCAGCCTTGATCACCTTGGCGTGCCGGCAGTGGACGTGCTTTTTTTGCACGAGCCGCAATGCGTGCCGCCGGCGGAACGTCCGCGCGTGTCCACGGTGCTGCAACAACTGCAGGCCGACGGACTCGTGCGCCGGCTCGGGCTGGCCGGCGGCCACGGCGCCGACTGGGACGGATTGCTGGAGGCCGGCGTGAATGACGTCGTCATGCTCTTTCGCCGGCTCGATGCGTGCATTTTCGACGGGCTGGCTGAAGATCGCCCACGGCTGGCGCGCGCCGGGGCGGAAGTCTGGCAGGCGAGTCCGCTGCACATGGGGTTGCTCGGGGCACGTTTCGAGGAGTTTTCCCGTGAGCGGCCCGCGTGGGTGTGGGGGCCGCAGATTGCGCGCGCCGCGCGGCTGCGCGAGCTGGCGTCGGTGCACGGGCTCTCGCTGCCCGCACTGGCCCACCGCTTTGCGCTGAGCGTGGCGGAACTTGATCGCATCGTGATCGGCGCGGGCCATCGCGCGCACCTCACCGCGGCCCTGCAGGATTTCGAGGCTGGCCCCCTGCCGGAGGAACTGTTCGATGCGGTCTGCCGAATCAATTCCGACTGATGATCAAACTCCGCGACGCCGAACTTTTCCACCAGCCGCTCAAGGCGCGCATGCCGTTTCGCTACGGCATCGCCACGATGACCGAGGTCACCCACGTGTTCCTGCGTTTGACCTTCGAGTGCGATGGCCGGGTGCAGGCGGGGGTGGCCGCGGATCATCTGCCGCCCAAGTGGTTCACGAAGGATCCGCAGCGCCCGCTGGAGGAAGAAATTGAGGAGATGCTGCTGGTCATCCGCACGGCCGTGGGGCACGCGCGGACGATGACCGCGGCCACGCCCTTCGCGTTTTGGCGATTGCTCTACGATGCGCAGGCCGCGTGGGCGCGGGCGCAGGGCCTGCCGCCGTTGCTCGCGCAGTTTGGCGTGACCTTGGTGGAGCGCGCGTTGATCGACGCGTTCTGCCGGGTGGAAAACACGACCTTCCCCGTCGCACTCCGCACCAACCGCTTCGGCATCGAGCTCGGCGCGGTGCACCCTTCGCTCGCGGGCACCCAGCCGGCCGACTGGCTGCCGGCCGCGCCGCCCAGTGAGGTGTTCTGCCGTCACACCGTCGGCCTTTCCGACGCGTTGACCGATGAAGAGATTCCCGACGACGAGCGCGTGACGGACGGCCTGCCGCAATCGCTTACGGCCTGCATTCGTTTCTACGGCCTGCGGCATTTCAAGTTGAAGATCAACGGCGAGACCGACCGCGACCGCGGGCGACTCGCGCACATGGCGGAGATTTTTGCCGCGGAGTGCGGCGGGGATTATGCGTTTTCCCTCGATGGCAACGAGAGCTTCCACGAGGTCGGCGTGTTCAAGGACTACGTCACGGGGCTGCGCGCCACGGTGGGTGACGCGACGTTCTGGTCGAAGCTGCTGTTCATCGAGCAGCCCTGGCACCGCAAGGTGGCGCTTTCGCCGGCGATCGGCGAACTCGCCGCCGCGTGGCCGGACCGGCCGCCGGTGATTATCGACGAGTCGGACGCGGAGATCTTCAGCCTGCCGACCGCTCTGTCGCTCGGCTACGCCGGGACCCGCCACAAGAACTGCCAGGGCGTCTTCCAGGGCGCCGCCAACGCGTGCCTGCTTGCGCAACGCCGCGCCCAAGGCCTGCCGGCGATGATGAGCGGCGAAGACCTGTCCAATGTGGCGCCCGTGGCGATGCCCCAGGATCTGGTCGCGCAGGCCTCGTTCGGCATCACCAGCGTTGAGCGCAACGGTCACCATTATTTCGCCGGGCTGGGCCAGTTTCCGGCGGCGCTGCAGCAATTGATGCTCACCGGCCACCCCGACCTGTTTACCCGGTCCGCCGCCGGTTGGCCGCGTCTTGAGGTGAAGAATGGACGCCTGTCACTGGGCACGGTGCTCGCCGCCCCGTTTGGCTACGCGGGTGAACTGGACCTTTCTACGCTCAACCCCGGGAGCCTCTGAGCCGCCCCGGTGCACACGCCAGCCCACCTCCGATCATGCCTGAGCTCTTCCCGCTTGTCACCCCGGTCTCCTTTGCCCCCGACCTGATTGCGCGCTACCGCGAGCAGGGGTTTGTGCAGCTGCCCGGATTTTTTGACGCTGAGGAAGTGGCCCTGGTGCGGACCGAACTCGCGCGGTTCATCGCGCAGGTCGTGCCCGGCATGCCGGCGAGCGAGGTCTTTTACGAGGTCAAGGGCGACCAAGGATCATTGAAGCAGCTGCAGCGCATGTTTCAGTGGGACGATTTCTTTGAGCGGCTTTTCCTGAAGAGCCGGTTCTTCGCCCTAGCCGAGCACTTGCTCGGGCGTCCGGCGCTGGGCAAGAACATGCAGTATTTCAACAAGCCCGCGGGCATCGGCGCGCCGAATCCGCCGGAACCGGCGCCGGCGACGATGAGGTCGTAGTGGGCGGTCGTCATTTCAACAGGGCGGAGAGGGCCCGATAGTAGATCCAGTGGCCGAAATCGTTGGGATGATTGATGTTGTTGGCGAGCAGGTCTTCGGGACGCTTTCGTGCGGTGATGTGCTGCCAAAGCGCAAAAACGTCGGCGAACGCCGAGTCCGTGCGGATGGCCACGTCGCGTGTGACCTCGGCGTAGCGTTCCATGCGGTTGGCACTGTGCCGCCAGCGCGGGTTGGGCGGGAATGCTGAGCAAAGGACGACCTCCGCACCGGTGGCGCGAATGCGCTCCACGATTTCCCGCAATTGGGCGCGAAAGCGGGGCAACGGTACGCTGCCGCGATTGTGGTCATTCATGCCGAAGGCCACGAGAACGAGGCTGGGTTTGTGTTGCAGCACCTTGGCTTCGAGTCTTTGCAAGCCCTGGGTGGTCGTGTCGCCGCCCGTCGCGCCATTGACCGCCGAGATGCGGGCGCGGGGATGGCGGGCGCGCAGGTCGCGCACCCAGCGTTGCC
>JBMSWZ010000025.1:0-9521 GCA_049425105.1 Cephaloticoccus sp. | reverse complement strand
ATCTCGCCCAGCTCCGGCGTGATGCGCTGCGGCAGGAAGACCGGGATGCGCGAGCCGATGCGGATGATTTCGATGTGCTTGATCGCGCGCAGCCGGGAAAGCAGGTGCTCGAGCTTGCGGTCCGAGAGCAGCAGCGGGTCGCCACCGGAGAGGAGGACGTCGCGCACCTCGGGGTGCGACTCGATGTAGCGCAGCGCCTGCTCGTATTGCGGGTGGAAGTCGTAGTGCTGCGCGTTGGAGACCAATCGGCTCCGGGTGCAGTAGCGGCAGTAGGCGGCGCAACGATCCGTGACGAGAAACAGCACGCGGTCCGGGTAGCGGTGCACAAGGCCCGGCACAGGCGAGTGGCCGTCTTCACCGAGCGAATCGAGCATCTCCTCGGCGGAGATCTGGGTTTCACCGTCGCGCGGGATGACCTGCTTGCGGATCGGGCAGTCCGGGTCGTCGCGATCGATCAGGTTGAAAAAGTAAGGGGTGATCGCCAGCGCCAACTTCTGGTTGGCGAAATGGCAGCCGGCCTTTTCCTCGGGCGTCAGCGTCAGTAGCTTTTCGAGCTGCTCGACCGTCGTGATGCGGTTCTTCAGCTGCCAGGTCCAGTCCCGCCAGTCGGACTCAGGGACGTATGACCAAAGGCCCTGGCCGTGAAACCAGGCATCGCGGTTTTCGGTGAAAGGCATGCTCTTGGGCGACAGGGGTAAGGCGGCGGACAGAGGCTGTCAAACGGTCGGACGGGTTTTTCCCGGGCGATCCGAGATTTCCCCTTGGCAGTGCGGCGGCGACTGCTTTTCGTCAGGCCTTAATGTCCACGCCCAAACCCGGTGTCCTAGCGCTTGAAGACGGCAGTGTGTTCCGCGGCCTCGCCCACGGGGCGGACGCGACCATTGCCGGCGAGTGTGTGTTCAACACCTCGATGACGGGATACCAGGAGATCCTGACCGACCCGTCGTATTTCGGCCAGATCGTGACGATGACCACGCCGCAAATCGGCAACTACGGCATCAACGACGAGGATGCCGAGGCCGCCGCCCCGAAGTGCTCCGGTTTCATCGTGCGCGAGATGTCGCCGATCGTGAGCAACTGGCGCGCGCAGACCTCGCTCGACGCCTACCTCCGCAAATACGGCATCCCCTGCGTGAGCGAAATCGACACGCGTTCGCTGACCAAGAAGCTGCGCGTCGACGGCGCCATGAAATGCTGCCTGAGCACGCTGCCGATCAGCGACGCCGAGGCCGTGAAGCTCGCCAAGGAGTGGCGTGACATGGCCGGCAGCGACTACGTGAAGGACGTCTCCTGCAAGGAACCCTACTTGTGGCGCGAGGACAACCCGAAGAATTTCAACACCGCGTATCTGCCCGTTGGCACGACGATGAACGTGCCGGGCATCCCGGAGAAGCGGTTCCGCGTGGCCGCCTTCGACTTCGGCGCGAAGTTCACCATTTACCGCAAGCTCATCCGCCACGGCTTTGAGGTGCAGATTTTCCCCGCCACCGCCACGGCCGAGCAGGTGCGCGAGCACCAGCCCGACGCGGTTTTCCTCTCCAACGGCCCCGGCGACCCCGCCGCCCTCCCCTACATCCACCAAACCGTCACCGGCCTGCTGAAGGACTACCCCATCTTTGGCATCTGCCTCGGCCACCAGATGCTCACTCACGCGCTGGGCGGCACGACCTACAAGCTCAAGTTCGGCCACCGTGGCGGCAACCAGCCGGTGAAAAACCTCGAGACCGGCCGCGTCTCCATCACCGCGCAAAACCACGGCTTCGCCACGGATCCGAAGAGCATCGCCAAAGGGGGCGGGCTCGTGACCGAGATCAACCTCAACGACCAGACCGTCGAGGGGCTTCGCCATCAGGAGCTGCCGGTGTTCTCCGTGCAGTATCACCCCGAGGCCGCGCCCGGCCCGAACGACGCCGACCCGCTGTTCGTCGACTTCTACAAACTCGTGGAAGCCCGCCAGGCCGGTAAAATCTGAGCCATGCCCGCGCCCGCGGGTTTCAGCTACCGACGGCAGCAGGACGGCGCCGTGGCCCTCTTCCATCACGGCCGTCCCGCCGCCACCCTCCGGCATCGCGCCGCCGAGGAGTTTCTCGACGAGGTCACGGACCTTGACGACGCGTCTGCCCAAGAGCTCATGGCCCGGCTGACCGGCAACTACAAACGCGGCAACGAAGGCCGCGCCCGCGATCACTTCCGCAACCGCCCTGACTGATTTGGCGCCCCGAAATAGGCTCGGAAAATCACCATCACGTTCCCAATCTCGCCCGCATGAGCGAACCCGAAATCGTCTACGACAGCCGCGACATCGAGGACCACAAGGTCATGGCAATCCTCGCCTACATTTGGATCCTCTTCCTCGTCCCGCTCCTCGCCGCCAAGGACTACCCGTATGCCCGCTACCACGCCTACCAAGGCGTCACCCTCTTCGTGTGCTGGGTGGCGGTGCAGGTCCTCGGCTGGATCCTCCCCTACAACCTGAGCGGCCTCGCCACCATCGCGTCGCTCGGCCTGCTCGTGCTCGCCGTCATCGGCATCCTCAACGCCTTCAACGGCCGCGCCAAACCCCTCCCCGTGATCGGCAAGCTGCTCGAGCCGAAGAACTGAGGCTCCTTGGCGCCTTCGGAATCTCCTGATGGAAAATCCTACTACCACCGCCTCAGCGCGGGAAATTCGCCTGCAGCACCTCACCCATGAGGTCTCGATCCAGTCGATCGGCATTCTCTATCTGCTTGGCGCGGTGATCAGTGTCGTCAGCGCGGTCATGGCTCTCGTCCAAGGCGAGGCGGAATCAAGCCGGGTGGCCGTGTCGCTCCTCCTGCTGGGTTTCGGCGCCGCCCAACTGTGGATCGGATTGAAACTGCGCCGGCTCGACGCCTCCGCGAATGTCCCCGCCACGGTGTTGGCCTGCGTCGGCCTGCTCGCCTTTCCGCTGGGCACGCTGATCAACGCCTACGTGCTCTACCTCCTCCACTCGGCGAAGGGCAAAGTCGTGATGGGGCCGGACTACCCGGCCGTGCGCGCGGCGACGCCCGAGATCAAATACCGCATGCACTGGGTGGTCTGGGTCGGGCTCGCCCTGATCATCCTGATCATGCTCGCCACCTTCGTGAACCTGATGAACCGGGCACCGACGACCTGAGGATTGGTTTTACAGGAGGTAACGGAGGGAACAGGGGCCGGAATTTTCACAGGAGTCCGCAGAGCTCGCTGAGATCAGAAAATCTCCTCTGTTATCTCTGTTTACTTCTGAAAAACTCCGGGGCCTCTGCGTCCTCCTGTTACACTGAGGATTTTTACAGGAGATAACTGGGTTAACAGAGACCGGAAGGCCAACAGGAGCCCGCGGAGCGCGCAGAGATCAGGGGCTCTCCTCTGTTATCTCCGTTTCCTCCTGTAAAACACCCCGCGCCCTCTGCGCCCTCCTGTTAATCCCAAGGTCTTCACCCGAGCCATTGCTCAAACTTTTCGGCGTCCTTCGGGGTGTCGACGCCGATTGTGGGGTCGGCGGTGACGGCGCAATGGATGTCGAACCCCGCCTCCAGCACGCGTAGCTGCTCCAGTTTTTCGTGCTGCTCGTAGCGGCCCAAAGGCAGGGTGCCGAGCTTGGCCAGCAGGTCCGCCTGATACGCGTAGAGCCCGAGGTGCCGGTAACACGGACTCGCCTTCACCCAGTCGTCATCGATCGTCAGGCCGAGATCCCGCGCGAACGGCATGCGGGAACGGGAAAAATACATCGCTCGGCCGTCCGCGCGCATCACCACTTTGACCTGATTGGGGTCAAAGAAATCCACCACGCGCTGAAACGGGGTCACGAGGGTCGCCATAGGCGCACCTTTCGCCAGGAGGTCGGCCAAGGCGTTGATCTGCGCGGCGCTGACGAGCGGTTCGTCAGCCTGGACATTGATGACGCGGGCCGCCCCGACCGTGCGGTTGGCCTCGGCGATCCGGTCCGTGCCGCTTTGGTGCGCCGGATCGGTCATCAGGGCCTGAAACCCGGCGCCGGTGACGCAGTCCCGCAGCAGCGGGTCGTCGACCGCAAACCACAACGGGAGGGCCGGCACCTCGGCCCGGATCCGCTCTGCGACCCACAGCAGCAACGGCTTACCCTTGATGGGATGCAACAACTTGCGGGGGAAGCGCGTGGACTCCAGCCGGCACGGGACGATGATCGCGAGATCAGGCATGGGCGCCCAGACTGGGGCTTGGTTTTTAAGTTGCAAGCCGAGCGCGGTTGCGGGAACTTCCGCAGCTTATTCAATGACTGCGATGGAGAAAAGCGAAGGCACCACTGTTCACCAACAACTTACGAAGGAGCTGGTGGTCCAGAACAAGATGGGCATCCATGCCCGTCCCGCCGCCATGATCGTCCGCGTGACCAACCGGTTTAAGGCCGATGTTTTCGTGGAAAAGGACGAGGAGCAGGTGAACGGCAAGAGCATCATGGGCCTCATGATGCTGGCCGCCGGCAAGGGCTCGAAGGTCAAGTTCCTGGCCAACGGCGCCGATGCTTCCCAGATGCTGACCGAGCTTGAGCAGCTCTTCGCCCGCAAGTTCGACGAAGCCTGAGCTGGGCGGACTAAGCGCTAAGGCGCGAAGAAGGCTAAGCCTCGCAAAGAATTCGGTCTCTCTGCCCTGTTTTGAGATTCGGGGTCAGCTCGCACTAGGTGAGCCTCGGATCTAGTTAGCGTCCTTTAGCCCGTCCTTGGCCTCTTCGCGTTTTGCCTTGGTCAAAGCCCGTAAAACGCCCGGGCGTTTCGGGTCGTGATTTCCGCCAACCGGGGATAATCCACGCCAAACAGGTCGGCGCAAAACTCCGCCGTGTGCCGCACGTAGGCCGGCTCGTTCGGTTTGCCGCGGTGCGGGACGGGCGTGAGGTAAGGCGCGTCGGTTTCCAACATCAGCCGCTCCAGCCCCTGCACCTTAGCGGCCTCGCGCACGTTCTCGGCGCTCTTGTAGGTGATGACCCCGGTGAATGACGCCCAGCCGCCGCGGCGGACCAACTCGCTGATCTCCGCGGGACCTTCGGTGAAGCAGTGAAAGACGACCTTGCCCCACTCCACCCCGCTGGCGTCCACCATGGCCACGCATTCGGACAAGGCGCCGCGCGAGTGCACCACCACGGGACAAGCCAGCGCCTTGGCCAAGGCCAGCTGGGCCGCGAATGCCGCCCGCTGGCGGGCGAAAACGACCTCCGCCTCCGCCGGGTCCTTAGGCAGGTGGAAACGGTCCAAACCGCATTCGCCCAAGGCCACCGGCGTCACGTCACCTTTCCAAAACGCGGCCAGCTGCGCCACCTCCTGTTCCCAATTCGCCTCCACACTGCACGGATGCAGGCCGGCGGTGTAACGCACGCGCCCCGGATGCGCCGCGGCAATGTCGCGATACAGGCCCCAGTCGTCCGACGCCGTGCCGATGGTCACCACCGTCTCCACCCCCGCCTCGGTGCAGCGCGCCAACGTGGCGTCGAGCTCACCCCGACGGGCGAAGGTTTCCAAATGCGTGTGCGTGTCGATCAGACCGGTCATCACGCGCAGTAAAGCGGCAGGTAACGTTCGCGCAAATAGCGGAGCAGCGACGCCGGCGAGAGTTCCGTCCCGGTCACGCGACGCGACAGCTCCAACGCATCATACCGCTTGCCGGCCGCGTGCACGTTTTCGCGCAGCCAGCCGAGCAGGCCGGAGAAATCACCCTGGGCGAACGATGCTTCCAGCCCGGGCAGCTGCGCCTGCGCCGCATACCACAGCTGCGCCGCCAGCATGTTGCCGAGGCAGTAGCTCGGGAAGTAGCCAAATGCGCCGTCACTCCAGTGCACATCCTGCAGCACGCCCGTGCGGTGGCTGTCCGGCACCAACCCAAGGAGCTCTTCCGCCGCGGCGTTCCCCCCCGCCGGCAGGTCGCGCACGGCGAGCGTGCCATTGAAGAGGCGCTGCTCGATCTCGAAGCGCAGGATGATGTGGAGGTTGTAGGTGACTTCGTCGGCATCGACGCGGATGGGCGTCGGTTGGACCGCGTTTACCGCGAGGTAGAGTTCGTCCGACGACACGCCGGCCGTCTGCGCGGGGAACGTCTCGCGGAAGCGCGGCTCGAAGTGCTGCCAGAAGGCGCGACCGCGTCCGACCTGGTTCTCCCACAACCGGCTTTGCGACTCGTGCACGCCCATGCCGGCGGCCCGGCCCAGGGCCGTGGCGTGATGCGCTAGCGGCAGCCCTTGTTCATACAAGCCGTGGCCGGTCTCATGGAAGGAGCTGAAAAGCGAATCGAGCGGTTCGTCCTCATGAAACCGCGTCGTCATGCGGATGTCCGCGCCGGAGCCGGAGCAAAACGGATGCAGCGACACATCGATCCGGCCGCGCCGGTAGTTGAAGCCCAGCTTCTCCGTGACCTCGCGCAGAAAAGCCCGCTGCCCCTCCACCGGAAAGCCGCGCAAAAGCTCCCGCTGCGGTTTCACGGACGACTCCGTGATCTGGCGCACCAGCGGCACCAGCTCCGCTTTCAGGTCGGCAAAAAGCTTCGTGATCACCGCCGCCGACATGCCGGGGTCGTGCTTGTCGATCATGTAGTCGTAGGCACGGTCACCCCAGCCCAGGTAGGCCGCCTCCTGTTTCGCGAGTTCGAGGTTTTTCTCCAGGACGGGCACGTAGCTGGCGAAATCCGACGCGGCCCGGGCCTTCGCCCAGGCGTGGTAGCCGACGCTGGACTGCGTCGCCTTCTCGCGCACAAACGTCGCCGGCAGCCGGGTCGCGCGATCGTAGTCGCGGCGCGCCTCGGCCACGACCAAGCGCTCGTCGGCCGTCATATCCTGATTCGCGTCCTCCAGGCTTTCGATCAGTTCCCCCAGCCGCGCATCCGTCGCCGCCGCATGGATCGTCTCGGCCAGGGTCGCCATCTGCTCCGCGCGCAGGTCGGCGCTGTCCGCCGGCAGGTTCACCTGCTCGTCCCAGCTCACAAGCTGGGCCACGGTTTCGAGGCGATGGATGCGGTTGAGGTGGCCGAGCAGGTCGGCGTAGGCGGAATCAATGGTCATCCCGCCAGTCCACACGGGCCCGCGGCCGAACGCCAGCGCACAAGTGCGACTCAATCGCCGATCTCGAACAGCGGCTCGCCGCCCTTGATGCGGACGAACCCTCCCGGCGCCTCCACCTCGAGCTCGGGGCCGCCGCCTTTGTATTCGCCAACGAGCCGGCTGCGGCCCGTGCCACCGCGCGCCGCGGCCACCGGCATCTCGCTGAAGATCTTCCCCCAGCGCGAACGGGCCTTGATGCTGAAATTCTCCTCCGGGTTGATGATCGTCGTGATGTTGCCGAGGCCCGTGCGCAGCCGCGACGGCCCGGTGATCCGGGCGAAACGGGCGTTCACATCGCCGTCCGCCGCCTTGGCGTCGACCACGTCGTAGGCGCTCATGACCTCGATGTCGCCGCTGACGGTTTCCAGCACGGCGCGACCGCCCACGGTGCCGACCTGGACGCTGCCCTGCTGCGTGCGCAAGTCGACCGAGCCGCTGCAACGGGAAACAATGACGTCACCCGAGCGCGTGCTGGCCGTGATATTGCCGTCGATCCGACGGAAGAAAATAGTGCCGCACCGCTTCATCCGCCCCCGCCGCCTTTTCCGGTGCCGGTGGCTGGCCGAGTCGGATGGTCAGGGCAAACTCGCGCCCCGGGGGCATTTCGCGCGCCCAATCGAGCAGGAAGGTCTCGGCCGCCGCGTCGAGATCCCGCTCGTGAAAGGGCGAGGGATCCATCGAATTGAATAGCTGGGCGAGCTCGCGCAGGTTCAACTCCAGTTGATTGCGGTCCCGGTCGCTCATGCGGCTACTTCCCCGTCAGCGCATCGCGCCAGGCGTTCTCCCCAAACCCGACCAGCGCGACGCCCTCACCCAGCAAAAATGGGCGCTTCACGAGGTTGCCATTCGCGGTGAGCAGCTTGAGCGCCGCGGCCGCGGTCAGGTTGGGGAGTTTTTCGCCGAGTTTCTGTTCGCGATAATCCCGGCCGGAGGTGTTGAACAGCCGGCGCAGGTCACCGGCGCAGGCGGCCAGCATCGTGCGCAGTTCGGGCGCGGTCGGCGGCGTCTCCCGGATGGCGTGCTCGGTGAACGGCAGGTCGTGGGCCCGCAGCCACTTCACCGCCTTGCGGCAGGTGTCGCAGTTGGCGTAGGTGTAAATCTTGAGAGGCTTCATTGAGTCCAGGACAGGTCGCGCACGATGAACTGCCAGCGGCCTTTGTATTTGTTGAGCTCCCCGAAAAAGGCCACCTTTTGGCCAGCCTTCCATTGGGCGCGCAGTCGGTCGCGCAGGCCCGGGTCGAAGCTCCAGATGTCAAAGACATCATTGAACGGTTCCACGGTCAGGGCGAAGCCGGGGCCGATCCGTCCTTCAACCCGAAAAACGCGACCGACCAACGTTTCGTCGCGCAGGGTCGACCCGGCGGGAATCTCCACCGGCACCAGGGCGATGGCGGCCAGGTCAACGGCCGCATAATTCACGGCCACCACGTCCGCCGCACCCTCGGCGTTGGCGGGCTGGCGCAGCACGAGGTAGCGGTCGGGGCGGTTGTCGGGCACGGTGATGAACTTGGCGTAGACCGGAAAGTGGTCTGAAAACCCGGCGCCGGCCCGCCCCGCAAAGCTCCACCGGTGGGGCAGGCCGAGGTCGCTCATGTTGAGGCCACGAAACTTCGCCACGCCAAAGGAGCCGTCGACATACTGCACGCCGCGGTAGTCGTAGAGCCCGCGCGTGATGAGCATCTGCATCAAGGTGCCCCATTCGTCCCTGTAGGTGTCGCTGCCGCGCTCGGCGGGCGGCAGTTCAAACCACAGGTTGTAGAGGTCGCGCTCCGCGCCGCGGATCGCGAGTTCATTGCCCTGCGAGCCCAGCACATCGTTGAGGCCCGTGAGGGTCATCTTCTTGTAGCGCGCCTTCTGGTTGTATTGGGAATTGAAGTCGCCGCCGATGATGATGTCGGCGCTGGGATCCTCCTGCCGAATTTCGTCCAACCGCGCGCGCAGGGTGCGGGCGTTGGCCACGCGGGTCCTCTCCGTGTCGGGATTGCTGGCCCCGGACTTCCAGTGGTTGTTGAACAGGTAGCGCGGCGCGCCGTCGACATCGACCTTCCCCTCGAGGATGGCGCGCGCGTCGAGCGTCGGGTGCGACACCGCCGCGATGACCGGAAAGCGCGTAAACGTGACGCATTTTTGCGCCAGGCCGCGATCACTGCCGGCGCCGCGGACGTTCTCGCCGCGGACAACCGTGGAGCCGGTGAGCCCGTGGTCCTCCATCGCCGTGAGCAGGAGCGCCTCGGCCGGCAGGTCGGCGAGGGAGCTCAGCAGCGACACCCCCCAGCCACTGAGCTGGGCCTGGGTTTCAGGCGGCACGATCAGGTGCAGGCCCGACACGCCGATCAGCACGCCGGCCACCAGCTCGCCGAGGATGGTGGGGAGCTGCAGCCGCACCATCAGCTCGGCCAGCGCCCTGGCGGCCACGAAGATCACCAAAAACTCCCCCACCGAAATCAGGGTGTCGGCCACC
>JBMSWZ010000024.1:0-9631 GCA_049425105.1 Cephaloticoccus sp. | reverse complement strand
CGCGCGCGGTCGCAGGATCGCGCGCGCCGGGCTGCAGGACGTTCGCCGAAACCTGCCTGGCCCAAACCAGACGATGCGCGCGCAGGCCATCGACCAGCCGTTGCGTGGTCGCGTCGTCAAACTGGGCGTTGCACCAGACGGTCAGCGCCATGCTCACTCCGTCTCCGAAAACGTGCAGAGCGCGTGCACCGGGTAACCGCTGGCGACCAGCCGCTGCGAGCCACCGAGCTCCGGCAGGTCAATGATCGCCGCCACGCCCGCCACGGTGGCATTCAGACTCTCAAACAGCTTCACCGCCGCCAGCAACGTGCCGCCGGTCGCGATCAGGTCGTCGAGGATCAGCACCCGGTGCCCCGCATGGGCGGCGTCCGTGTGAATCTCGACGGCAGCCGTGCCGTATTCCAGGGCGTAGTCCTGCGATATCGTCGCATAGGGCAGCTTGCCCTTCTTGCGCACCGGCACGAAGGGCTTGTGCATCTGGTAGGCCAGCGCGCCGCCGAGGATGAAGCCGCGTGCATCCACGCCGGCGATGAGATCGACCCCCAGCCGCGTGCAGTCCAGCGACAACGATTCCACCATCACGCGGATCGCCTCCGGGTCGCTGAACAGCGTGGTGACATCGCGAAAATTGACGCCGGGCTTCGGCCAGTCGCGCACCGTGCGCACGCGGGCCTTCAGGTAAGTGGCGAGTTCGGCCGGATTCATCCTGCGGGCATGACGCCCGTCCGCCGCGGTCGCCGCAAGCAAATCCTCCGGCGCCGCCTAGTCGCCGCGCGTCATCACGACGAGAATGTCGTGCGGTTGTGCGGCGTTGGCCGGCGTGACCGCGTGCGGCTCCGCCGAGAAGAACCGCAGCCGGCCCGCCACCTCGATGCGCGCCTCGATCACGTAACGCCGGTCCGCCACGATGCCGCCGAAGGGATAGGGCACCGTGAACGGCAGCGGCGACTGCCCGGGATTCGAGATGCTGCGCTCCGCCAGCACGACGGCGGGGCCGTCGGGCTTGGTGAGGTCTAGCAGCCGCACGGTCAGCACGGCCGCGGCCGGCAGCGCGAGGCGCTCGCGAAAGGCGACCGTGCCCGTCATCGCGGGGCGCGTCTCGGTCAGCGCGCCGACGCCGGCGCAACCGGCCAGCCATGCCGCGCCCAGGCAAAAAATGAGTGCCAACGGCTTCACGTGATTTCCTCCAAGGGCAGGGCCATCGCCCGCAACTCTTCCACCCGATCGTTGATGGCCGTCAACAATTCCGTGTGTTCGCGCGCCTCGGCATCGTCCGCCCGCACCAGTCCGCTGCCGAACGGCGGCGCCTCGCCCGCGCGGTCCCGCCAATGGCTCCACGCATAGCCCGTGACCGCCGGGTGCGCCACCGCGCGCGCCAACGCCAGCCGCCCGCGCCGCAGCATGCGCTCCAGCGCCGTGGGCCCCAAGCCCGCGCGCCCCGCCGGTTCCTCGCGATACGAAGGTTGCGCCCAGGAAAAATCACCCAACAGCACCGGACCGACCGGGTTGTCCTCAAGGTCGTCGACGCCGACCAGGCACACGTCCACCGCCGCGGCGCACGCGGCGCGCAACACCGGTCCGGCCGGCCCGGCCCACCGGCAACCCAGCACCAAATGAAACGGCGCCTGACTGCGGATGGCGGCGACGGTGGCCGCGAAATAGCGCCGCGCAAACTCGGCCATCCACCGCTCCTCATCGGCGGCATAACCCGCCGAGACAATGCCTTCCTCCCGCTTGGTGCGCGCGCGCAGCGCCTCCTTGTTCGGCAAGTCCACCCGCCAAGCGGCCGCGAGCCCCGCCAACGTGCCGCCGTGCAGGGCGAGGGCAAATTCCCACGCGGCGTGATACGCCGCGCGGTCGGCATCGAGGCTCAGGCAAATCTGCAGCAAGCCCGGACGGTCCGGCGCCGGCGCCCCGGGCCAGTTCGGACCGTCGTCCGTCAGCCAGCCGAGCAACCGGCGGTTGGCCGCCAGCGGCGCGCAGACTTCCTCGGCGCGCGCGACCGCCGCACGCGGCCAAGCGGGGTCGAACACGTCCGGCAGGCGCACGCCTGCCAGCGCCACGCCGGTGCCGGCGGTGGTAAAGTTCACCGCGCGCAAAAACGCCAGGCCATCCTCAAGGTGCAGGCGCTCGCTGCCGCACCCGAGGGTGTTGCAACCCCAGCGCCGGAGCCGGGCCGCGGGATCGTGCGCGGAGTCCGGCGCCGCGGTCACGCCGTGCACCGCCTTCATGAAAAACGGCTCGTCGTCCGGATCGAGCAGCCACCATTGGCCGGCGTGCGTGCACCCCGCGCGGAAATATCCGGGGGTGCCCCGCAGGCTCTCGCGTTTGAAGTCGGGCAGGGCCTCGCTGCTCAGCGCCATGGGCCGCGAGCGTGGCGGGCGGATGACAAATTGCAAAGCACGATTCGATTGCGCGCCCGCGCGCGGTCCGCTTCGCTCCGCCCGATGACCCCGCCCCGCTTCGACGCGCTCCTGCCGCGGTTTGCCACGCTTCGCGCCGGCGTCGTGGGCGACTTCTCGCTCGACCGCTACTTCGACATCAATCCCGCGCGGGCCGAGAGCTCGATCGAAACCCATCTCCCGGTCCACAACGTCCCGCACGTGCGCTGCCAGCCGGGCGCGGCCGGCAACTTTACCGCCAACCTCGCCGCGCTCGGCGCGGCCGAGCTGCATCCTGTCGGTTACTGCGGCGAAGACGGTGAAGGCTTTGAACTGCGCCGGGCCCTCGCGCGCGTGCCGGGCTTGGGGCTCGATCATTTTCACGCCACATCCCAGCGCGTCACGTTCAACTACTCCAAGCCCCTGCTCCATCGCGTCGGTCGACCGCCCGAGGAGTTGTCGCGGCTCGACCTGAAAGACTGGACGCCCCCACCGCCTGAGCTGGAGGCGCGCCTCATCGCCAGCCTGCGCGCCCTCGCCCCGCGGCTCGACGTGCTCGTCGTCATGGATCAAGCCGGGGTGGCCGGCATGGGCGCGATCACCGACGGGGTGCTTGCCGCCATCGCCGAACTCCAGGCCGCGCAGCCCCAGCTGATCGTCATCGCCGACAGCCGCCATGGCCTCGGCCGATTTCCCCCGCTCGTTTTCAAGATGAACGCCGCGGAATTCGCCGCGCTGACCGGTCGCGCCGCCACGGTCGACCCGGCGGCAATCCGCACCGGCGCCGCGGCACTCGCGCGCCGCAATGGCCGGCCCGTGTTCGTCACGCTTGCTGAGCAGGGTATGGTCGGCGCCGCGCCCGATGGCACCGCGCATCACGTGCCGGCGCTGCCGGTGCGCGGACCCATCGACGTCGTCGGCGCGGGCGACACCGCCACCGCCACGCTGGCCCTTGCGTTGGCCGCCGCGGCGACGCTGCCCGAGGCGATGACCCTGGCGCAGGCGGCGGCTTCGCTCGTGGTGCACCAGCTCGGCACGACGGGAGTCGCCACGCCCGCGGAAATGCGCCAGCTTCTTTTCCCATGAGCACCGCCGCCCTGCCCCACGTCGACCTCCCGGCGCCGCGGCGCCGTGGACCGACGACCAAGCCCGCGCTGCTCGTCGCCGAGCTGCGCGGCATGGGCGACCTCGCAATCCTGATGCCCTTTCTGCAGAGCGCGGTGACGCGCTACGACGTGACCCTGCTCGCCGTGCCCAATGCGTCCGGCCTACTGCAACGCTTCGCGCCCGAGGTGGAGTTGATTCCCTGCGTGGCGCCGTGGGCGCTTTTCTCCGGCGGCTGGGATTTGCCCCGCTGGCCGTGGTCGCGATTGGCCGGCGTGGTGCGCGGACTGCGCGCGCGAAACTTTGCCGCCGCCGTGTCGGTGTGGCCGCTCGCCGCGGACCAGATTTTCCTGAAACTCGCGCACCCCCGGCGGCTGCTGGGTTTCGGCCGGCGCGGACTGCGGTGGCTGCTTGATCGCGACCTGCGGCGCGAGGTGCATACCCACCGGCCGGAGGCGTGGCGCCGGCTGGCCGCAGAACTAAACTTGCCCGCCGTGCCCGCCAGCCAACCTCGGCTCCGTCCGGCCCGGCCGCGCCATGTCGTGCTGCACAGCGGCGCTTCGCAACGCCTCCGCGTCTGGCCGCTCGACCGCTACGCAACGCTCCTGGCCAAGTTGCGCGCGCACGTCTGGACCGCCGAGGTGCTGTGCGACGCCTGGCAACTTTCCCGCTGGCAGGAACTCGGCGAGCCGACCGCGCGCGTGGCGCGCGACATGGATGACCTGGTCGAAACCATCGCGCACGGCGCGGCTTTTCTCGGCAACGATTCCGGGCCCGGCCATGTCGCCGCGCTCGGCGGGGTGCCCACGTTCACGCTTTTCGGGCCGCAGGTGCCCGAATTGTTCAAACCCGGCCATCCGCAGGCCGGCTGGGTGGGCGGCCTGCCGTGCCCGCACAAGCCATGCTTTGACCGCTGCCGTTTCGCCGAACCGTTCTGCCTCACCGGTATCGATCGCGACGACGCCTGGCGCGAACTGGCGCGCTGGCTGCCAACCTTGGAGTCCCCCACCCATGCTTGAAACCAAAACCGCCGTCATCACCGGCTCCACCAGCGGCATCGGCCTCGGCATCGCCCGCGCCTTCGCCGCCGCCGGCGCCAACGTCATGCTCAACGGCTTCGGCGAGTCGGCCGTCCTCGCCGCGTTGTGTGATGAACTCGCGGCGCGCCCCGGCCAGGTGCGGTATCACCGGGCCGACATGGTTGAGCCGGTGCAAGTCGCCGAACTGATCCGCGCCACGGAAGCGGCCTTTGGCTCCGTCGACATTCTCGTCAACAACGCCGGCATTCAACACGTGGCACCGGTGGACAAATTTCCCGATGACCAGTGGACGGCGATCCAAGCCATCAATTTCAACGCCGCGTTTCACGCCATCAAGGCCGCGCTGCCCGGCATGAAGGCGCGGCAGTGGGGCCGCCTGCTCAACATCGCGTCGGCCCATGGGCTCGTGGCCTCGCCGTTCAAATCCGCCTACGTCGCCGCGAAACACGGCTTGGTCGGGTTGACCAAATCCGTCGCGCTCGAGGTCGCGGAAGCCGGCATCACCTGCAACGCGATCTGCCCCGGCTACGTGCGCACGCCGCTGGTGGAAAAGCAGGTCGAGGCGCAGGCCCAGGTGCACCATCTGCCGCGCGACCGCGTGATCCGCGAGGTGATCCTCGCCGCGCAGCCGACCAAGCGCTTCGTCGAGGTCGAGGAAGTCGCCGCGCTCGCCGTCTTCCTGTGCGGCGACGCCGCCAAGTCCATCACCGGCGCCGCCCTCGCCATCGACGGCGGCTGGACCGCCCGCTAACCCTCGCCTCCGCCGCACCCCGCCTGCCGCGCACCCCCGGGCGCATCGCCGGTTGCACCCCCTGGCGCATCGCCGGGCGCACCCCGAAGTAACGTATTACGTTACAACTAGTCTGTGGTCCGGCCCCGGACCGGCTCGGTCGCAATCCGCCCTTAGCCCCCGTAATTTGTAATGAAATACGTTACAAATGGGGTGGGATGCGGCCGCGGAAGTTTGTAACGTATTATGTTACAAAGTGCGGCACGGCTAACGGCACGGCGGCGAGGAGGGTGGCGGAGCGCCGTGCTCAGTCGCGCCAGGGATCGAAGAGGATTTTCGTCGCCTTCTTGGCGCGGAGCAGATCCACGCCCTCGGCGTAGCGGGTGAAGGGCAGCGTGCGCGAGACGAGCGGGGCGAGGTCGAGCTTGCCCTGGGTAATGAATTTCAGGGCCGTCTCGCCGGCGGCGCGGTTATGGTCGCCGTAACCCATGAGCAGAATGCCCGGACCCCACAGGTGGCGCGGAGAAAAGGCGACGTCCTCGCGCAGCACGCCGAAGATCGTCACGCAGCGCTGCGTGCGGTCCATGAGGAAGCTGATCGACGGCGGCAACCCCGTGCAGTCAATGGCGTCGTCGAGCGCCCGCGAGTCCCTGCGTCCAGGCTTCCACGCTTGGGCATTTGGCACGCAGGTGCGGTCGGCGCCGAGCTTGCGGGCGAGCGCGCGGCGACTGGCGACGAAATCGAGGCCGACCACCTCGCGCGCGCCATGCGCCTTCGCGAGTTGCACGGCCACCAACCCGGCCGGCCCGAGACCGGCGATGCCGATGCGCCGGCCCTTGATGCCGCCAAGGGAGGCAAGTTGTTGGAACGAAACCTCCACGCACATCGCGAGCTCGAGCGAAGCCACCTGCAGCGGGGTGAGCCGCGCCGGGATGCGCAGCAGCGATCGCTCGGGAAAGGCGTTGTATTGCGCGTAGAACCCGTCGCGCGGTTGGCCCGTGTCCTGCCAGGCGACAACGCGGTGGCCGACCTTCAGCGCCTTCACGCCGCGCCCAACGGCCACGACCTCGCCCATCGCCTCGTGCCCGGGCACGCCGGGCTTGAGCGGATACGCGAGCTTCATGCCGGGAAACATCGGCTGGCCGCCGAGCATATGCATGTCCCAATGCGGGCAGGTGGTGACGCCAAGGACTTTGACGAGCACTTCACCGGCCGCGGGTTTCGGCATGGGCACGTCTTTCCAGACGGCGCGGCCGGGGGCTTCGATCTGCAAGGCCTTCATGGTGGTTGTCATGGCGAAAAAATCACTGACGCGCGGCGGGCCAGTCGAGGACGACGCCCAGCACGGGTTCGCGTTTCGACTCGATCAGCGCCCAAGCGTCGGCCGCGCGCTCGACCGGGAAACGGTGCGTGATGAGATCAAGGGTGTTGAGCCGGCCGTCGGCGATCCAGCGCATGGTCTCATCGAGGCGCTCCTGCGTCGCCCCAGAAACGAGGTCGAAGGTGAGCTCGCTATTGCGGAACCGCTGGAGCGCGAGGAGCAGGTTCACGTTTTCGGCGCCCGGATAGAATCCCGCGATGACCATGTGGCCGTTGCGCCGCATGAGCGGCAAGTAGCCGTCGAGCGCGGACAGGCTGCCGGCGGTCTCGACCAACACCTGCACCGGGTCGAAGCCCAGCGCGCGCACGGCGGTCACGCCGTTGTCGTCGCCGGAAAGCACCGTGCGACCAAAGGGAGCGAACTTCGCCAGCCGATCCGCGTGGCGGCCGACCATCACGACCTGGGCGCCGCGCGCGGCGAGGGTCTGGCCCGCCCACTGGCCGACGAGTCCGTCACCCATCACCACCGCGACCTGGCCGGGTGCGACCTGCGGCCGCCTGCCGCAGTTGTAACCCACCTGGGTAAGCACGAGACCGGAGTAAGCCGCTGGGTCCAGTCCCGGCGGCAACGGCATCACCGCGCCCTGCGCACACACGCCGGGCGAAACGTGGCCGGCATACTGGTTGTCAAACATGCCGAGCACGCGGCTCATGGACACAAAGACAAAATCGCCGACGTTGAAGCGCGTGACCGCCGCACCCACGCTCAGCACGCGACCGACTTTCTGGTAGCCCGCGACCATGGGAAACGGCGCGGGGTCGCCCTCGCGCCAAGCGACGTCGCCGGAGATGCGTTCGCCGCGCAGAAACGAGCCCTCGGTGCCGTTGCTGATCCATGACCGATGAATTTCAATCACCACGTCCTCCGGACCGGGGTCGGGCGACTCGATCGCGCGGAACGCGACCTGATTACGGGCGGTTAAAACGACGGCTTGGCTGGGGATCGGCATTGGCAGGCGGAGTCACAGGGCCGCGCGCGGCGATGTCAAACCCCGGGCGTGGCGATGACACGCGGAGCTCACGGTGCGAGGGCGCGGATGGCGTCGAGCGCCGCGGGATTTTCCACGCTCGTGAGGTCGCCCGTGGGCTGTCCGGAGTAAACGCGCAGAATCGTGCTGCGAAGAATTTTGCCGCTGCGCGTCTTCGGCAGCGCCTCCACCACGTGGACCGCGGCGGGTGCGAGGGGCTTGCCCATCTGCGCGGCGACGTGCGCCACGAGTTCGGCCGGTGAAGCCGTCAGGTTGGGCCGCAAGACCACAAAGCACACCAGCACCTGGCCCTTGAGTTCGTCCGGCGCGCCGATCACGGCCGCTTCGCTCACGACCCGGTGCGAGGTCAGCACGCTCTCCACCTCCGACGGACCCACGCGCTTGCCGGCCACCTTGATGGTGTCGTCGCTGCGGCCGAGCACATACCACGAGTCGTCCTCGTCATGCCGCGCCCAGTCGCCGTGATACCACACGTCCGGCCAGCGGCTGAAATACGTTTCCAGATAACGCGCGTTGTCGTGCAGAAAGCCCTTCGTCATCGACGGCGCCGCCTGCTTGCACACAAGGTGGCCGACCGTACCGCGCGGCGCAGGGGCGCCTTCCTCGGTGAAGACCTCCACGTCCATGCCGAGCCCGGGCGCGCCCAGCGAACAGGGGCGCAGCGGCGTGAGCGGCGTGCACGACAAGAGGCAGCCGAGCAATTCCGTGCCACCGGAGATGTTGATGATCGGGCAACGGCCGCCGCCGACATGCTCAAAAAACCACCGCCAGCTCGTCTCGTCCCATGGTTCGCCGGTCGAGCCGAGCACGCGCAGCGCGGACAAGTCGTGCCCGCGCGGGCCGAGCCCGCCGGTCGCGCGCATGAAGAGTCGCACCAACGTGGGCGAGGCGCAGAAGGTCACGACCTTGAGCCGCTCCAGCGTGCGCCAAAGCCGGTCGCTGTCCGGAAAATCCGGCGCGCCGTCAAAGAGCACGATCGGCGTGCGGTAGAACAGGCAGCCGATGATTTCCCACGGCCCCATCATCCAGCCGATGTCCGTGAACCAGAAGAACGGCTCGCCCGGCTGCACGTTGAAGGCGTAGCGCAGTTCCTTGCCGGTTTGCGCGAGACAACTCGCGTGCGTGTGCACGGTGCCCTTGGGCCGGCCGGTCGTGCCACTGGTGTAAATGATCAAAGCGGGCTCCTCGGCCGCGGTGGGCTCGCACTCCGCCACGCTCGGCGCGCTGCGCAGAAAGCGCATCCAGTCCGGACCGTCGAAACAGATGACGCGCGCCACCGAGCCGACGCGGCCGGCCGCGGCCCGCGCGATCGCGCCGGCGTTCACGGTCTTGCCGCGCCGCCGCAGGTGCTCGACGGCAAATAGGACCTTGGCGCCGCAGGACTCGATGCGGTCGACCACCGCCTGCTCGCCGTAGCCGCAGAAAATCGGGACGAAGCGCGCGCCCAGCTTGAACGTCGCGAGCATGACCTCGACGGTCTCGATGCGCATCGGCGCGTAGAGCGCAACGCTGTCGCCCGGGCCGACGCCCATCATGCGCAGCGCGCCCGCGCAGTCCTCCACCGCATCCTTCAGCTCGGCGAAGGTCCGCTGCCGCCTGTCCTCGGGCGCGTCGGAATCCGCCTCGTAATACAACGCCACCTCGCCGCCGTGCCCGTCGCGCACGTGCCGGTCGAGGCAGTTGTGGGTGACGTTCACCCGGCCGCCGCCAAACCACCTGGTCCACGGAAACCCGCCAGTGTCGTCGCGCACGTTCGTGTAAGGCTGAAACCACTCCACGCCCGCATCCTGCAGCGCCGCCTCCCAGAACCACGCCGTGTCCTTCACCGACGCCGCATGCAGTTCCGCCTGCGACGCACAGCCATGGGCCCGCATGAACCGCGCAAGATGCGAGTCCTGCGTCCACGCGTGATCGTTAGGGTGCCAAAGGGGTTTTTCGTCAGCCATGGGGCCAGAGTCGTTCGACGCACACCGCGAGGCCTTCGCCGCCGCCGATGCACATGGCGGC